>CAYLIT010000293.1:0-1517 GCA_964383835.1 uncultured Eubacteriales bacterium | reverse complement strand
CGCGGTCGGGTTCATTTTTGGAAGTCTTATCTTTCTTCGCGGAAATACGGCAGACCTAAGCTTTCGGGCGGCTGATGCTCTCTCTTCTTACGCATGCTGGTGATGATCAGCACGATCAGGGTTACGATATAAGGAAGCATCTTAAACAGCTCCTGGGTCTCGGTACCAAGGCCCTGCACGTAGTTGTTGGCGTTGCAAAGAGCGCCGAACAGGAAGGAACCCACGATGGCCATGGAAGGCTTCCACAGCGCGAAGATGACCAGCGCAATGGCCATCCAGCCACGGTCACCGAAGGCGTTGTTGGACCAAACACCGTCAGCATAGGCCATGACGTACTGCAGGCCGCCCAGACCCGCAACAGCACTGCCGATGCAGGTGCCCAGATACTTATAGCGGGTCACGTTGATACCGGCAGCATCGGCGGTGGCGGGGTTTTCACCCACAGCCCGCAGATTCAAGCCCACCCGGGTTCTGTTCAGCACAAAGGTGGCGATCAGCGCAATGGCGATAGCCAGATAGGTCAGAAAGTCATGGGAGAGAAAGATCTCGCCAAACCAGCCAAGATCCTTGGCAAAGGGAAGCTCTGCCTTAAAGAACTTACTGGTCTTGGTCAGGGCGATGGAGGGCAGATCACTCTCCACCAGCTTGGTGAGCGAGCCACCGAAGAAGTTGCCGAGGCCGATGCCGAAGGTGGTCAGCGCAAGGCCGGTCACGTTCTGATTAGCCCGCAGGGTCACCGTCATAAAGCTGTAGATCAAGCCCATGAACACCGAAAAGATGACCGAGGTGAGCAACGGGATCATAATAGCCAAAAAACCGTTCATATTCTCGGCCACGTTGCCGCAGGCGTTTTCATAAAGGAAGGCCCCGATGACGCCGCCGATGGCGCCGCCGTACATGATACCGGGAATACCCAGGTTCAGGTGGCCGGATTTTTCGGTGAGGATCTCACCGGTAGAGCCATAAAGAAGCGGAATGCTCAAAAGGATCGCTCTGCTGATAAATTCAACGATCATGCCTCTACCCCCTTCTTTGCCCGACGGAGCCGGACGGAATATTGAATGAAGAACTCACAGCCGACCAACAGTAAAATGACAACGCCGACGGAGATATCCGAAAAGGAACTGTTCAGGAAGTTTTGATCCGCCACCTTGGCGGTACCGGTCTTCAAAAAGACGATGAGGGCAGACATCAACGCCATCACAAAGGGGTTGAATTTGCCCAGCCAGGCCACCATGATGGCGGTAAAGCCCTGGCCGCCCACGGTATTGGTGTTGATGGAGTGGTCAGTACCGCTGACCAACAGCATACCGGCCACGCCGCAGACTGCGCCGGAGAGCATCATGGTTCTCATGACCACCTTTTTCACGTTGATGCCGATGTAGCGGGCGGTGTTCTGACTTTCCCCCACCACCGAGATCTCGTAGCCCTGCTTGCTGTAGCGCAGGTAGACGTACATGGCGACCGTCAAAGCCACCACGATGAGGATGTTCAGAAGATACTGCATATTGCCGATC
>CAYLIT010000292.1:0-1537 GCA_964383835.1 uncultured Eubacteriales bacterium | reverse complement strand
TTTTTGGAGCTGCTAGCCAGATTTGAACTGGCGACCTCATCCTTACCAAGGATGCACTCTACCACCTGAGCTATAGCAGCGTGTTTTGAAAAGAATACCTCAATATTATAACGGACAAGTTTGGATTTGTAAAGTCTTTTTTGAAAAAACTTTATTTTTTTGGCAGATAGACGAACAGGGAACGGGCAGATTGCACAAAATGACGGTTAGCGGTGTGCGACTCTATTGCACAACCTGCTAAAATACAGGAAATTTGCGGAAAAGTCGTTGACATTTTGGAGGGGGGTCATTATAATAATGATAGTTAGCATAGGCTAATTTGAGGCAAGGGGGCAGATTCCTGATGAACTTAAGAAATGCAGAAGAAGGAAAAGAATATATCATTGAGAAGATCGAGACCGATGATGAAGACCTGGATGCGTTTCTGTTTTCGTTGGGCTGCTACAGCGGTGAACCCATCACCGTGGTTTCCCATCTCAAGGGCGGCTGTGTGGTATCCATTAAGGACGGAAGATACACTATCGATCATCAGCTGGCCGAAGCCATCATTGTCCGGTAAAACGAAGGCCGCTTGAAGCGGTTTTCTTTTCACTCAAAAGTTAGCGGGCGCTAACTAAAGATTTTAGGAGGAAAGAACATGAGAATTGCTTTAACAGGCAACCCCAATTCCGGTAAAACGACCATGTATAATGCGTTGACCGGTCGGAACGAGAAGGTAGGTAACTGGGCGGGTGTAACCGTTGACAAGAAGGAACACCCCATTAAAAGAGCGTATTACGCAGGGGAGGAGCAGCTGATCGCCGTGGACCTGCCGGGCGCATACTCCATGTCGCCCTTTACCTCGGAAGAGAGCATCACCAGCGCTTATGTAAAGAACGAGAATCCCGACGTCATCATCAACATCGTGGATGCCTCTAACCTGAGTCGTAGCCTGTTCTTTACCACACAGCTTTTGGAGCTGGGCATCCCCGTTGTGGTTGCACTGAACAAGAGCGATATCAATAAGAAGAAGGAGACCAAGATCGATGTGGAAGCTTTGGCTGCAAAGCTGGGCTGTCCGGTGATCGAAACTGTTTCTACCTCTGCAGAGGGTCTGAAGACTGTGGTGGAAGCTGCCGCTGCTCAGGCCGGCAAGGGCCAGACGGCGCCTTACTATCAAGCAGAGATCGACCTGACCGATAAAAAAGCGGTTGAGGACGAGGATCGTAAGCGTTTTGCTTATGTGAATAAGATCGTGAAAGAGGTCGAGAACCGCAAGGTATTGACCAAGGATCGAAACGTTGGCGATAAGATCGATGCCGTTCTCACCAATAAGTGGCTGGGGATTCCCATCTTTGCCGTTGTGATGTTCTTGGTGTTCCAGATCTCTCAGGTTTGGGTCGGTACTCCGATCGCAGATCTGCTGGTCGGCTGGCTGGAGGCTTTTCAGGGCTGGGTCGGCGGTTTGATGGAGAATGCATCTCCCTTGCCGTCTGCTTTGCTGGTTGACGGTGTCATCGGCGGTGTGGTTGCCGTTGTGGGCTTCCTCCCTCTCGTT
>CAYLIT010000291.1:0-1538 GCA_964383835.1 uncultured Eubacteriales bacterium | reverse complement strand
GGTGGCGGTGGGGCCGGTATAATCCTCAATATCACAAAGAGAGAAAAGATGGCCAAAAGCCCAGGTCACCAGGTAACCTTCGCCCTCGAAATAGCCGTTACGGCGGGCGCACTTGCCGATGCCTGCCACAATATTACGGGCAAGACTGGGCTTTTCTGCAATAATCAGTACCATATTTTCTCTCCTTTCAACAATTTTTTATACATTTTACCATATTTTTTCCGACTGTTCAAGTCCCGAAAGACGAACCGCTCTGTTCATCAGATAGGTTCGTGGAGAAACTTTATAGATCCTTTCAAAAACCTGATAAAAATGTGAATAGCTCTGATACCCCACCTCTCGCGCACAATAGGCGATGGTCTGCTGGTTCAAGGCAGGATGCGATAAAAACTTTTTGAGGCGGAACTTATGAAGATAATCGGTAAAGGATTGATTGAAGCAGCGGCGGAATTTACGGCAAAAATAACTCTTTTCATACCCAAAAAAGCCCGCCACCTGCTCCGTGGAAAGAGCTTCGGTGTAATGCTTTTCCACATACTCCTCAACCTTTAATGTAAAAGGAGACTTCGGCTGCTTCAAATTGCCGTGCTTTTTTGATTGATGGCACATCATGGCCTGCAACGTCAGAACGGCATAGCCCAGCCGTTCAAGGGAATTCACGTCCGTCTCATGAATAGCCTTCAGCAACCGCAGACCGCGCTCATAAAGACCGCTGGCCTTTGCGTCGGCGGCAGAGACCTTATTGACAAAGGTAAAATCCTCCTTTATCAATCGATCCAATTGACCGTTCAGCCCCTGCGGCAGCTGATTTGGATCCAGCAACAGATACCGGTAAGAATTTTCGGTATGGGGACGAAAGATGCATTTTCCCCAATGGGGCTCCATGCTGTTAACGATCAGCACCTCACCCTCGTCGAAATACTCTTCGGAATCCGAATATCCCATCAAAAACTGCCCCTTTGTAATAAAAATCAGCTCCAGATGATTATGCACGTGCTCCGGAAAACACCGAACATGTTCCTTCTTAAAAGAATCCCGAAAATGATGCTGAACCGACGATCCGGCGGAAAACCCGATAATGTTGGCTTCATAGCGCATGATTTTCACCTCAAAAATGTCAATATCCATAATAAAATATATCATTTTTAAACATATGCGTCAACTGTTTTTCCATGTTATAATAAAAATAATGAAAAATATGGTTTCAAAAGGAGAACGCATATGAAAAAACTGCTTTCCGCCATTCTTGCAACCACCATGCTGCTTACCATGGGCGTCTTCCCGGGCGCTTCCGCCGAAGAGGATCCTGTGGTCAGCCGCTTTGCCGTGGTATCCGATCCCCATGTAACAAGCAATACCGAAACCACCGACCGCCTGGCAAAGGTCTTTGAAACGGCCTATGCCTATGCCGAAGAGCAGGGCGGAACCATCGATGCCTTTGTCTTCAACGGCGACAGCGTTGACGGCAGCGCAACAGAGGGTGTCAACGAAGAGCAGTGGAATCTGTTCTTATCCGGTGTCAAGGCAGGCATCAAGGG
>CAYLIT010000290.1:1409-1617 GCA_964383835.1 uncultured Eubacteriales bacterium | reverse complement strand
GGTTATAGGAGATACCGCCGCCCTCGTAGCTGGTAAAGCCACCGGCATAGGTGATCTCGGTCAGCAGACGCGCGTCGGGGGTGCCGTGGCGCACCTGCATCGGCACGTTTACGCTCTCGATGACCTTACGGCAGTTGGCAACGCCGTGGTTCACAGCCGGGAAGCCGTTGAGCATGGCACGCTCCAAACGCAGAGACTCGGCGATACC
>CAYLIT010000290.1:0-1399 GCA_964383835.1 uncultured Eubacteriales bacterium | reverse complement strand
GATCAGCCTCGCCCTCGCGCTCTAAATATTGCATCAGCTTGATATGCTCTTCGATGGTGGGAACACCGGCACGGGGCTGTACCAGAGTACGGCCGTCCCGCTTGGCATCCAAGAGCTTTTTGGAAAAGTTGCGGCTCTCGGGCATGGCCTTATGATAGGCGACCGCCTCTTCAAGATCCACGTCCTTACCGGTGGGCCATTGGGTCAGGACTTCCTGACGAAGACGGGCAAATTCCTCATCGGAGATTCTTTTATTTTGAATATCCATGGTGTTCAAGCTCCTTTTTCATAATTCGTAATGCCGTTTTGGGGTGGTAAGAGGAAAGCAACCCCATAGCGGCTAAAATATAGGTTCTGTCCACCCACACCTCGGCTTCACGCGGCCGGAGGGAGGCGGGGTCTGCAGGAGAATACCCGGCGTGAGCGGCAATTTCTTCCGTCCGCTTGGTGTGGATCAGGCTGCCGCCCGTCACCACGATCTGCTTTACCTTGGTCAGGTTCTTCCCCTCCTGCACGAAGGTCTGACCCATCATGGTAAAGGTTTCCGAAATCGTTCCGGCATGGCGCTTGACGGCCTCTTCCACGGCGGCAGAGGCCAAGGCGTAATCCAAAGCCTCCAGCTCGTCGCCCCCTGCGGGAACTTTATCGGTGTTATTTTTAAGGTCCTCCACCAAAGCTTCGATCCGATCTTCGGCAAGACCCGAAAGGGCGCTGATCTTTTGCATACCGGCCGCATCCAGAATTCCCTGAATACTGTACCGCATCCCGATGTCCCCTTCTACCGTCCGTTTTGCGTAGGGCTCGGGTAGACCCTTATAGACGGTGTTCATGTGCTCCGGCATCCCGTCGGCAATGGAATAAACGTCGGTGGTGGCGCCACCCACGTCTACCGCCACCAGATCGCCGATGCCACGCTCGTCCTCATAGCCCTCGGCCAGCAATTTCATGGCCTGCAGTACCGCAGAGGGGGTGGGCATCATAATGTCGGAGAGCAGCTGAGCCGCACGGCTCAGACCCTTGGCCTGAATGATGCGGTTTAAGAACAGCTCCCGGATCTGCTTTTGGGTGGGCTCGATCTGTAACACCCCAAACTTGGGCATCACGTTGGGGCAGACGTAAACCTCGTGCCCCTCCAGAAGCTTTTTGCACTTCGAAGCCGCCGTGCGGTTGCCCGCCACCACGATGGGAATCTCCACCGGCAGATCTGCCAGCACTTCCGCATTATGTAGGATACACTCAGTGTTGCCGCCGTCGGTACCGCCCACCAACAGGAAGATATCCGGCTTGAGATCGATGATCTCTTGGAGATCCTCCTCGGTCAGCTCGAAGGCGTAGACCCCCACGACCTTGGCACCGGCGCCCAGGCTTGCCAGCTTTGCCGCCTCACCGGTCAGCTCCG
>CAYLIT010000289.1:0-1619 GCA_964383835.1 uncultured Eubacteriales bacterium | reverse complement strand
AAGTAGCGGTAGACCTTCCCCATCCACTCGCTGTCACGCTGAGCCAGATAATCGTTGACGGTCACCACGTGGACCCCCTCGCCGGTCAGCGCGTTCAGGTAGGCGGGCAGGGTGGCCACCAGGGTCTTACCCTCACCGGTCTTCATCTCGGCGATCCGTCCTTGGTGCAGTACGATACCGCCGATGATCTGCACGGGGTAGTGCTTCATGCCCAGTACCCGCCAGGCAGCCTCCCGCATGGTCGCAAAGGCCTCGGGCAGAATGTCGTCCACCGTCTCGCCCTGCTGCAGGCGTTCTTTTAAAATCGCAGTCTGGCCCTTCAGCTCCTCCTCGCTCATGGCGGTGTAGGTATCTTCCAGCGCCAGCACCCGATCCACGATGGGTCGGATGCGCTTCAATTCCCGGTCGGAATGAGAGCCGAAAAGTTTGTTAAAAAATCCCATTTATCGATACTCCTTCGATTGATATGTTCATACAAATGGATATTATACCATGTTTTGCCGCATAAAACAATGAATTTTCGGTGAATTTATGAAAATAAAAATATTGCAAAATGACGAAAATAATGGTAAAATTATCGTTGGTAAAAAATTATTTTCATATAAAGGAGTTTTTTGTCATGGCTTACAACAAGAAGACTGTAGACGACATCAATGTTAAAGGCAAGAACGTCCTGGTCCGTTGCGACTTTAACGTTCCCCTGAAGAACGGTGTCATCACCGATGAGAACCGTATCAATGCCGCACTGCCCACCATCGAAAAGCTGATCGCTGACGGTGCCCGTGTGATCCTGTGCTCCCACCTGGGCAAGCCCAAGGACGAGAATAAGGCAGATTTCAGCCTGGCTCCCGTTGCCAAGCGCCTGTCCGAGAAGCTGGGTAAAGAGGTCGTTTTCGCCGCTGACGATAACGTAGTAGGCGAGAATGCCAAGGCCGCTGTTGCTGCCATGAAGGACGGCGACGTAGTTCTGCTGCAGAACACCCGTTTCCGTAAGGAAGAATCCAAGAACGGCGAAGAGTTCAGCAAGGATCTGGGCTCCCTGGCCGAAATTTTTGTTAACGATGCTTTCGGTACCGCTCACCGTGCTCACTGCTCCACCGTTGGCGTGGTCAGCTATGTGAAGGAAGCCGCCGCCGGCTACCTGATCGGTAAAGAGCTGCAGTACCTGGGCAACGCCGTAGATGCTCCTGAGCGTCCCTTCGTTACCATCCTGGGCGGCGCTAAGGTTGCCGATAAGCTGACTGTTATCGAGAACCTGCTGAAGAAGGCTGATACCCTCATCATCGGTGGTGGTATGGCTTATACCTTCCTGGCTGCCAAGGGCTATTCCGTCGGTACCTCTCTCTTGGACGAGACCAAGATCGAGTACTGCAAGGAGATGCTGAAGCAGGCTGAAGAGAAGGGCGTTAAGATCCTTCTGCCCATCGACTGCACCATCGCTAAGGAGTTCCCCAACCCCATCGACGGCGAGATCGAGGTTTCCGTTGTGGATGCCGATAAGATCCCCGCAGATATGATGAGCCTGGATATCGGTCCCAAGACCGCCGAGCTGTTTGCAGAGGCTGTTAAGACCGCTAAGACCGTTGTCTGGAACGGCCCCATGGGCGTGTTCGAGAACC
>CAYLIT010000288.1:0-1641 GCA_964383835.1 uncultured Eubacteriales bacterium | reverse complement strand
GAAGAAAAAAGATTTTAAAGCTTGCCAAGGGCTACTATGGTGCTAAGAGCAAGCAGTTCAGAACTGCTAACCAGGCGGTTATGCGTTCTTTGACCAATGCTTACATCGGCAGAAAGCAGAAGAAGAGAGATTTCCGTGCTCTTTGGATCACCAGAATCTCCGCTGCTTGCCGTATGAACGACATCAACTATTCCCAGTTCATGCATGGTCTGAAGCTTTGCAAGATCAACCTGAACAGAAAGATGCTCGCTGAGATCGCTGTATCCGACGCCGAGGCTTTCACTGCGCTGGTTGCAACTGTTAAGAAGCAGCTCAGCAAGTAAGTTATATAAACAGAGTAGGATCGATCCTGCTCTGTTTTTCTTTAATTTTTAAAAGGGTATTGCAATTTCCCAAAAATATATTATAATGGTTTTTGCATTATATATATGTAGAAACTTGGATTTTTCAGAAAGGAGTCGACCAAATCATGGCAAAAAATGAGAAGTTTTTTTCACGATTCATCTCTCACAGTCCCATGATCGCAGTAATCCTCGGATTTCTTTCGATCATCTTTATCGGCACCTTTTTGCTGACATTACCCATATCGAATCGAAACAATGAATGGCTCTCTCCCCTTTCGGCGCTCTTTACTGCTACCAGCGCAACCTGTGTTACCGGCCTTACCGTAGGGGATCCGCAAACGATGTTCACTTTTTTCGGTCAATTGGTTATTATTTGTATGATCCAGGTCGGTGGGCTTGGTTTTATGAGTCTGGCAATGATCATGATGATGGTACTCCAAAAAGCCATCTCGTTCAGCGAACGCTTGCTTCTCTCCTCCTCTCTCGGACTTTCCTCTGCAGGAGGAATTCTTGCTTTTGTAAAATTGGTCGTAGGCGGAACCTTCGCAGTTGAAGGAATAGGAGCAGTATTGCTCTCTTTTTATTTCATTCCAAAGTACGGATTAGTTTCAGGAGTCTGGAAATCGATCTTTATGTCCATTTCCGCCTTCTGCAACGCTGGATTTGATCTATTGGGCAAGGGTGATAGTTTGACCTCCATTCAAACAAATGGCTATGTATTAACGATCCTGATGTTGTTGACCATCGTCGGCGGTCTTGGCTTCATTGTTTGGCAGGATCTGCTCCGCCGCAACCTATCGATTTATTCCAAAATGGTGTTAGTCACTTCCGGCGCACTGCTGCTGTTCGGCACAGTCTTTTATCTGATTGCAGAATGGAACAACCCTGCCACAATCGCACATCTCGATTTCAGCGATAAATTATTAAATGCCGCCTTTTCTTCTGTCACAATGCGGACGGTTGGTTTTGCCACATTTGACTTCGCACAGTTCACCGAGCCATCCAAGGTAATCTCTTCCCTGCTGATGTTTATCGGCGGTTCCTCCGGCTCCACTGCAGGCGGTATTAAAACCGTCACGTTTTTAGTTTTGATCATCACTGCCTTTCAGGTGGCAGGTGGTCGCAGCAAGATCCATTTTCGCAACAGAACCATTGCACAGGATGATATTTACCGCGCCTTTTCCCTTTTCTTTATCGCATGCGGCATCGTGTTGACCAGTACACTAACTGTCAGTATGCTGACCCCCGAAGCAAAACTGCTCGACATCTTCTTCACCTGTACTTCCGCGTTTGGAAC
>CAYLIT010000287.1:0-1736 GCA_964383835.1 uncultured Eubacteriales bacterium | reverse complement strand
CAATGGCGTTTATCTTACTGAAGAGGGGGCGGAATTCGTCCGTTATGCGGCGCAAATTGCCGAAAACGATGATTTTATATGCCGACGTTATAAATTTCGCAGTGTGCAGAAGAAACTTTATATTGCTACACAGCATTATGATTTTGTGGCTGATATTTTTGCAAATTTCCTGAGTGATTTTGAGGAAGATAGCTATAAGCTTTCTATCCGCGAGATCGAGACCCATCGTGTGATCCGTGATGTGGAAACGGCGTATAGTGATATCGGCATCATCGCCATCAAAGACGGCGATTTCGAGGTAATGAAGCGGTATCTGAACAATAAAGGCTTAGTGTTTAATTCGCTTTTAAATGTTGCGCCGCACGTTTTTTTTCGTAAAGAGCATCCCCTTTCAAATTGCGAACTGTTGAGTAGCGCAGATCTTAAGGACTACCCCTATGTTTCATACGAGCAAGGTGAACATAACAGTTCATTTTTTACGGAAGAATTGATGGATGCCTCTTATATCGATAAGCACATCGAGATCAGCGACCGCGCCACCTTGATGAATGTAATGCTGGTGACGGACGCCTATACTATCGGCACCGGGATCATGCCTTCTGCCTTGAATAATGGCGACATTGTCAGTATTCCGTTTGATAGTGAAAAATCATACATTATCGGTTATCTGCTGAATGAAAATCGAAAGGTTTCCGCTACCACGCAAAGTTTTATTGACCTTTTGAAAAAATCGATCAAGACTATTGTTTGAGTCTAAAATAACAAAAACGCTCTATACTTATCTTGAAGGAGATCGGTATGGAGCGTTTGTTTTTTGATTTTGTAAAAGGATTATGGATCGGCGGAACGTTAACCGTGCCCGGGGTGAGCGGCGGGACCATGGCGATGGTTCTGGGAGTTTACGAGCGGTTGATCCGGGCTGTAAATTCTTTACGTAAAGGGGAGGGGCGCAGAGAATGCATTCGTTTTCTTTTGGTATTCGGCTTCGGCGGGTTACTGGGGATGTTAGCGCTATCGGGTGTAGTGTCGCGTTTGATGAGCCGTTTCCCCAATGCAATGATATTTTTCTTCTCTGGCGCAATTGCCGGCGGTATCCCTGCGATATTGCATGAAATGAAGCGTTCGGTTTTCAAGTGGCATCATTTGTTTTATCTGCCGGTTGGGTTGGGGATCGTGTTTTTGATATCAATGATCCCGCAGGGCATATTTTCATCGTCCTCCGGCATTTTATTACAAATGCTCGGCGGGATAATTGCGGCGGTAGCGTTAGTATTGCCCGGTATTAGTGTTTCACATATGCTTTATGTTTTGGGAATCTACGAAAGCCTGATGACAGCGATTGCAGAAATGAAGATACTGACGCTTTTGCCGTTTGGCATTGGGTCGGTCGTGGGCGTATTGATAACTGTCGGCGCAGTGGAACGTCTGTTGGCGTGCTTTAAAACACAAACCTATTTAGTGATTTTAGGATTTGTTTTGGGGTCGGTTTTTGAAATGCTCGGCAGTAGTTCGATCCAAGTTTTTTCGCTTTGGTATCTGTTTATATATGCCGCAGGCTATCTGCCGATCTGGTTGCTGTTTAAGTATAATAAAGCCGGCGCTTAAAGCACCGGCTTTAGGTTTAATAGTTACGAACTGCGGTCGTGATGGCACACCAATTTCTGCCGCTGGCTTCAATGGGGGTGTTTAAAAGTGTTTCTTCCAGTTGTTCGATCTTGTCGATCTCACCGTTAATA
>CAYLIT010000286.1:0-1781 GCA_964383835.1 uncultured Eubacteriales bacterium | reverse complement strand
GCAGCCCCCTCCTTCAAGGAGAAAGACCGTGCGCTGATCGCTTGGTATGAGCGTGAAATTAAGAAGTATCCCATCGAGGTGAAATTTAACACCGAGGTTAAGGACGTAAAGGCTTTGGACGCCGATGAGGTCATCGTTGCCACCGGTGCCGTTGCCAAAAAGATTCCCGTGAAGGGGGCAGAGACCGCGGTGGAGGCGGTGGATTACCTCCTCGGCAACAAGGCGGTAGGGGAGAAGGTTGCCGTCATCGGCGGCGGTCTGACCGGTTGCGAGATCGCTTACGATCTCTTCCTGCAGGGTAAAAAGCCTGTTATTGTAGAAATGCAGGATGACCTCATTACCACCAAGGGCATCTGCCTTGCCAACACCAGCTATCTGCGGGACTGCTTCAAGACCAACAAGGTGCCTGTTTATCTGGAGACCGGTCTTTGCGAGATCAAGGACGGCGCGGTCGTTCTGAAGGATAAGGAGGGCAAGAACTTTGAGGTAGAGGCCGATTCCGTGATCCTTTCCGTGGGCTACAATCCCGCGCCCATCGCCAAGAAGGGCTCTCACGTGCACGTCATCGGTGATGCCTGCAAGGTTGGTAATTTACGCACCGTCATTTGGCAGGCGTGGGATATTGCCCAAAAAGTTTAAAAAGGGGAGAGATGAACCTTGATCAATGAGGTTTCTTTAGATACCTTATGTGGCGCGCTTTGTTATGCCATGGGCATTGAGCCGCCCGCCGAGGCGGCACCTGCCAACGAGGCGCTGGTGGCTTATATCGATGAAAAGCTGGGCGGCAAAAAGGCTGACCGTATCGTGATGTACAATCCTGATGCTGTGGCGGAGTGGATCTATCGGAAATATCCTCAGTTTTTGACCGAGATGACCGATCGCACCGAGCTGGAGCTGCCCTTCTGCACGGTGATGCCCTCGGTAACTCCGGTCTGCTTCGGTACCATGTATACCGGCGCTCAGCCGGCGGTACACGGGATCCAGAAATATGCCAAGCCGGTCATCACCATCGATACCTTTTTCGATGCGCTCATCCGTGCCGGCAAAAAGCCGGTGATCGTTGCCAATAAAAAGTGCAGTATGGGCAATATCTACTTGGAGCGTAAAATGGATTATTTCCTTTACGATAACGTGGAGGAGATCAACGCCAAGGCGGCAGAAATCCTGCTGCAGGATCAATACGACGTGGTTTGCATCTACAACGGCAACTACGATTCTGTGATGCACAAGAACGGCCCCGAAGCTCCCATCTCTTTGGCGCAGTTGAATGCCAATTCCAGAGCCTTTGGGCTGTTCAGCGAGATGATCAAGGAGCATTGGCAGCACCACAACACCTTGGTGGGCTTTGCCATGGATCACGGCTGTCACGAGATCGACGGCGAGTGCGGCTCTCACGGATTGGATATGCCGGAGGACTTAAACATCGTTCATCGTTACATGATCTATCCGAAAAAATAAACGTTTTAACTAAAAGGGGTCGCATTGCGGCCCCTTTTATGCGTCTTTGGTGTGAATAATATGCATAAATAACTGCATAAAACGGAGGTTTTGGTTTCATTTTATACAAAAGCGGGGGTTTTTTATTATAATTCATTGTCAAACTGCTAAAAAGCGCAGTTTTTAGAAAAAAATGCTTGCATTATAATAGGGGGTGTGGTAGAATTTATTCATTGATTTTTGAATTTTATTCAATCGGAGGATATTACAATGAACAAAGAAAACATTAAAAAGGTCGTATTGGCTTATTCCGGCGGTCTGGATACTTCCATCATCATTCCCTG
>CAYLIT010000285.1:0-1810 GCA_964383835.1 uncultured Eubacteriales bacterium | reverse complement strand
GTATTCACAATAAAAAATGCCTTGTATGCTTTTGGCATACAAGGCATTTTTCATTTACTTAATTGTTCATCAATGGCCTTTGCGGCTTGTTTCCCGGCGCCCATGGCCAGGATCACGGTGGCCGCGCCGGTCACCGCATCACCGCCGGCATAGACTCCGTCACGGGAGGTCTTGCCGCTTTCTTCCTCGGTAACGATACAGCCCCATTTATTGGTTTCCAGACCGGGGGTAGTGGAACGGATCAACGGGTTGGGTGAGGTCCCGATGGCCATAATGACGGTATCCATCTCCAAAGTGTGCTCGCTTCCCTCTTTGACCACAGGTCTGCGGCGGCCACTTTCGTCCGGCTCGCCCAGGGTCATCTCCACACAGGTCAGCCCTACCGCATTCTGATGCTCATCCCCCAGGATCTCGGTGGGATTGGTGAGGGTCTTAAAGATGATCCCCTCTTCAATGGCATGGTGGATCTCTTCTGCCCGGGCGGGGATCTCATCCATCGAACGCCGATAGACGATATAGACCTCCTCGGCCCCCAGCCGCTTGGCACAACGGGCGGCATCCATTGCCACGTTACCGCCACCTACCACCGCAACCTTTTTGCCACGGGGCACGGGGGTCTCACTATCCGGCAGATACGCCTTCATCAGGTTGACACGGGTTAAAAACTCGTTGGCAGAAAGGACGCCCTTCAGGTTTTCGCCGGGGATGCCCATAAAGCGGGGCAGACCGGCGCCACTGCCGATGAACACCGCATCAAAACCACGCTCAAACAGCTCATCCACCGAAAGGATCCGGCCGATCACCATGTTGGTTTCTACCTTTACGCCCATGGCCTTAAGACCCTCGATCTCCCGAGCCACGATAGCCTTAGGCAGACGGAACTCGGGGATGCCGTAAACCAGCACGCCGCCGGGAATATGCAACGCCTCAAAGACGGTCACCTCATAACCCTTGCGGGCCAGGTCTCCGGCACAGGTCAATCCGGCCGGGCCACTGCCCACGACGGCTACACGCTTGCCGTTGGAAGCGGGCTTTTGGGGCAAGTTGGAAGCGTTTGCCATATGCCAATCGGCAACAAACCGTTCCAAACGGCCGATAGCCACCGGCTCACCCTTGATGCCCCGCACGCATTTTCCCTCGCATTGAGTTTCCTGGGGGCAGACCCGCCCGCAGACTGCAGGCAGGGCACTGGATGCGCTGATGATCTGATAAGCCCCCTCAAAATCCTGTTCCTTGATCTTCCCAATAAAGGCGGGAATATCGATCTGCACCGGGCAGCCGCCCACACAGGGCTTATGCTTGCATTGCAGACACCGCTCGGCCTCTTGCACCGCCTGCTCGGCGGTATAGCCCAAAGCGACCTCTTCAAAGTTTTTATTGCGGATATCCGGTGCAAGCTCCGGCATCTTTTGCTTTTCCAAACTCATGTTTGCCATCAGCCCTGCACCTCCTTCTGAAACAGATTGCACCGCTCCTGCTCGTAGGCATGATAGGTGCGGCCACGCTCAATGGCCTGATCAAAGTCCACCAGATGACCGTCAAACTCCGGCCCATCCACGCAGGCGAACTTGGTCTCACCGCCCACCGTCAGGCGGCAGCCGCCGCACATGCCGGTGCCGTCGATCATGATGGGATTCATGCTAACCACCGTTTTGACCCCGTATTCCTTGGTCAGAAGGCAGACGAATTTCATCATCACTAATGGCCCGATGGTCACCACTTCGTCGTAAGTATTGTTCTCTAAAAGCTCCTTGAGGGCATCGGTCACCAGACCCTTTTCGCCGACAGAGCCATCGTCGGTCATCAAGCG
>CAYLIT010000284.1:0-1854 GCA_964383835.1 uncultured Eubacteriales bacterium | reverse complement strand
TGTTTTGCACGCTTTTCTATTTCTTCTTACATAAATATTCTTTTGAAAACAAGATTCGACTCTTGTTGGCATTGTACTTGCCATTTGGTTAAGTTTTTGATATAATAAATAAGATTGAGCATTTTGGAGTAGGTATGGACGTTGTAAAAGAATTATTTAAAATGCAGGACCCTGTTTACAAGGCTTTTCAGGGGCGGCTGATGCCGACGGTGGAGCCGTCGGCGATCATCGGGGTGCGGACCCCGATGCTACGGGCCTTTGCCAAGGGTCTTAGGGATGGGACGGAGCCCTTTTTGGCGGCGTTGCCCCATCGATATTACGAAGAGAACAATCTGCACGCTTTCCTGATTAACGAAACGGCGGATTTTGACCGATGCCTTGGGCAGGTGGAGGCGTTTTTGCCTTACGTGGACAACTGGGCCACCTGCGATGGTCTGCGTCCCAAATGCTTTCGCAAGAATCGGGAGCGGCTGTTACCGTTCATCCGACGGTGGATGGAGTCGGCGGAGCCTTACACGGTGCGGTTTGGCATCGAGATGCTGATGGTGCACTTTCTGGATGAGGACTTTTTTGAGGAATCATTGAATTGGGTGGCGTCGGTACGCTCGTCGGAATATTACGTGCAGATGATGGTGGCGTGGTACTTTGCCACGGCGCTGGCCAAGCAATGGGATGCGGCGTTGCCGTATCTTGAGCGCTTGCCGGACTGGGAGCGGCGCAAGACCATCCAAAAGGCGGTGGAGAGTTACCGCATCACCCCCACACAAAAGGACTATTTAAAAGGAGTAAAATAATGGAAATCAATCAGATCTTGGCAAAAGAGTTGAATATTAAAGAGAGCCAGGTGGCGGCGGCGGTGGCGCTGATGGACGACGGCAACACCATCCCCTTCATTGCCCGTTACCGAAAGGAGGCCACCGGCGGCCTGGACGACCAGGTGTTGCGTACCCTTTCCGACCGGCTGAATTATCTGCGTAATTTAGCCAAGCGGAAGGAAGAGGTGGCGGCGGCCATCGAGGGGCAGGACAAGATGACCGACGAGCTTCGCGCCGCATTGGCGGCGGCGGAAACGCTGGCGGAGGTGGAGGATCTCTATCGCCCCTATAAGCAGAAAAAGCAGACCCGTGCCGGTAAGGCTCGCGCCCGCGGCTTGGAGCCGCTGGCGCTGGCGATCTTAGAACAAAATCCGGAGCTGGTGCCCCTTGAAGAAGCCGCCGGCTATATCACCGAGGAGGTGCCCACCGCCGAGGATGCGTTGCAGGGCGCCCGGGATATTATCGCCGAGACCATTTCGGACGATGCGGAGATGCGCCGTCTGCTCCGTTCTCTCTATTGGGCCATCGGTGCCGTCTCTTCCGAAAAGGTCGCCGATGCCCAGGATGAAAAGGGTGTATTCACCATGTATTACGCCTTTGAAGAACTGCTGAAAAAGATCCCCGGCCACCGGGTGCTGGCTCTCAATCGTGGCGAGGCCGAGGAGGTCTTAAGGGTGCGTGTTTCGGTAGAGGAAAGCCGTGCCTTGGGGATTTTGGAGCGTGCCTACGTAAAGAACGAAAGCGCCTCTGCGATGGAGATCAAGACCGCCGCCGAGGATGCCTTTGATCGCTTGATCGCCCCCTCCTTAGAGCGGGAGGTGCGCAGCGACCTCACCGAGCAGGCCTCCGAAAAAGCCATCGGCCTGTTTTCGGTCAACCTGCGTCAACTGCTGATGCAGCCCCCCATCAAGGGGATGGTGACCCTGGGGCTGGATCCCGCCTACCGTACCGGCTGTAAGATCGCGGTGGTGGACGCCACCGGCAAGGTGCTGGACACCGCGGTGGTCTATCCCACCCCCCCGCAGAATAAAATTGAAGA
>CAYLIT010000283.1:1335-1861 GCA_964383835.1 uncultured Eubacteriales bacterium | reverse complement strand
CCGGTACCCCAGGCCTCTTCCAGGGTGCCCTTCTCCACGGCTTCGAACAGCTCGTCAACAGAGAACAGCCGCTCCTCTACCTCGTAGCCCCAGCTCTTCAGCAGCTCCACGCAGGACTTACGGGTGATACCGGGCAGAACGGAGCCGGTCAGGGCGGGGGTGATGATCTTGCCGTTTACCTTGAACATAACGTTCATGGCGCCCACCTCTTCGATGTACTTGCGCTCCACGCCGTCCAGCCACAGAACCTGGGTATAGCCGTTGCGCTCGGCGCGCTCACCGGCGCGCAGGGAGGCGGCGTAGTTACCGCCGCACTTGGCGTAGCCGGTACCGCCGCGGACTGCACGAACGTCCTCGGACTCGATGGCGATCTTTACGGGGTTCAACCCTTCCGCATAGTAAGCGCCCACGGGGGAGAGGATGATGGCGAAGGTTGGGCAAGCATCACGGCGGCAGTTCTCTACAGTTTTTCCAAATATACAATGGGTTGTAGCCGCCGGTTTTATTACCGCTACCGGGAGCATGC
>CAYLIT010000283.1:0-1325 GCA_964383835.1 uncultured Eubacteriales bacterium | reverse complement strand
CGGAATGGGGAACCCAATCCTTTTCCAGTTCCACCAGGGTTTTGATGATGTCGAGGCAAGCCTCTTCGTCGATCTCGGGCAGGCAAAGACGCTCCGCAGAGTTGTTGAGCCGCTTGATGTTCTCCAGGGGACGGAACAGACGGATGGAGCCGTCGGCGGCACGGTAAGCCTTCATACCCTCGAAGATCTCGGCACCGTAATGCAGCACGGTGGAGGCGGGGTGAATGGGCATGGGGCCGAAGGGCACGATGCGGGCATCGTGCCAGCCCTCTTCGGTATCGTAGTCCATCAGGAACATATGGTCGGTAAAGATACGGCCAAAGCCCAGCTTGGACTCATCTGCCGGATGCTCCTTGGGAGCGGTGGTCTTGGTGATTTGAATTTCGTATTTCATTTTAAGAAACTCCTTTCTTAAAGTTTATTGCGTTGGATCTTGCCGCTGACGGTCTTGGGCAGAGACTCTCTGAAGACCACCACACGGGGATATTTATACGGCGCGGTGCGCTGTTTGACGTAGTCCTGAATTTCCTTCTTGAGCTCGTCGGTAGGCTCGGTGCCGTTTACCAGCACGATGGATGCCTTGACCACCTGACCGCGAACCTCGTCCGGCATGGCGGAAACACCGCACTCCAGAACGTAAGGCAATTCCATAATAACGTTTTCGATCTCGAAGGGTCCGATGCGGTAGCCGGAGGACTTGATAACGTCGTCCACACGACCCACGTACCAGAAGTAGCCGTCTTCGTCCCGCCATGCGGTATCGCCGGTGTGATAATAACCGTCGTGCCAGCATTCGGCGGTCTTTTCCTCGTCCTTGTAGTAGCCGTTGAACAGACCGCAGGGAGCGCCGTTTTTGACGTTGATACAGATCTCACCCACGTCACCCACGGGAACGTCCTTGCCGTCTGCATCCAGAAGATGAATATCGTAGAGGGGGACCGGCTTACCCATGGAGCCAAGGCGCGCCTTGGTGCCGGCAAGATTTGCCAGCGCAACGGTGGTCTCGGTCTGGCCGAAGCCTTCCATGATCTGCAGACCCGTGGCCTTTTCGAACTGACGGAATACCTCGGGGTTCAAGGCTTCACCCGCAGTGGTCATGTGCTCGATGGAAGAAAGATCGAATTTGGAAAGATCCTGCTTGATCATCAAACGCAGCATGGTGGGCGGTGCGCAGAAGGTGGTGATGTTATGCTTCTTGAACATCGGCAGAATATCGTCTGCATCGAAGCGGTCGAAGTCGTATACGAACAGACCTGCTTCGCACAGCCACTGACCGTAGATCTTACCCCAGGCGGCTTTCGCCCAGCCGGTATCGGAGATGGTCA
>CAYLIT010000282.1:0-1887 GCA_964383835.1 uncultured Eubacteriales bacterium | reverse complement strand
TTCTTCTATTATACCAGAAACGGGGGTGTTTGTATAGTTTTTTGACAGTCTGAAACGACCTCTTACGAGGTCGTTTGTCGTTTTTGATTTTTCATCAGTGCGTCAGCAACAGCATGGCAACAAACAGGAACGCAATCACCCAGGAGCTGCCCTTGATCTTTTTAATATCGCCGCAGAACACGCTGATCACAATATACGAGATCAAACCGAAGGCGATACCGTAAGAAATGTTATAGGTAAAGGGCATCACCGCAAGGGTCAGGAAGGCGGGAACCGAAACCTTGAAATCGTCCCAATCGATGTTCTTGATGGAGCCCATCATCAGGATGCCCACGTAGATCAGCGCCGCGGCTGTGGCACAGCCGGGAATAAACTGAGCAATGGGGCTCAGGAACATGGCAACAAAGAAGAAGATTCCGCAGAAAACCGAGGTCAGGCCGGTACGACCGCCGGCCGCCACACCTGCATTCACCTCGCTGAAGGTGGTGACGGTAGAGGTGCCGCAGATGGAACCCACGGTAGTGGCAATGGCATCCGAAAGCATCCCCTTGTTCATGTTGAAAGGCTCGCCCTTTTCATCCAGCAGATTGGCCCGCTCACAGGCGGCATAGAGGGTACCCAAGGTATCAAACATATCCACCATGCAGAAGGCCAAGGCGGTGGTGATGATGGTCAGGATCAGATCGGCCTGCCCGTGCTCGGCAACAAAGGCCGAAAAATCAAAGCCTTCGGTAAACACTTTAAACAGCGATTGGGTGCCGAATTCACTGAACGCCTGAATGGGGCTGATGAAGCTGATGGTCAGCTCCTCATAAAATCCATCCACCGTGAGGCCCAGCAGATAATAAAGACCCATACCGCCTAAAATACCCACCAGCACTGCGCCGCGGAACTTCTTCTGGCTCATGATGACGATGGCCAGCAGAGTACAAAGCGTCACCACCATCGGCATGATATCACCCCAGCTTTGGCTCAAAAGATTAAAGGAGGCAAGATCCACGCAGGTGGAGGTGTTGGGCACCACGATGCCCGCATTCTGCAACCCCAGCAACGCAATGAATAAGCCGATACCCGAAGGAATCGCCACCCGCACCGCATGGGGCAAGGCATCAAAGATCTTTTTGCGCAGGCCCGTCACCGTCAGGAAAATAAACACCAGACCCTCGATGAGGATCAGCACCAGGGCATTGGCATAAGAAAGCCCGAACCCAATGCAGACGGTGTAAACGAAAAACGCATTCAAGCCCATGCCGCTGGCCTGTGCCAAGGGCAGATTGGCCAAAAGTCCTGCCAGGATCGTGCCCACAACGGCAGAGATGGCAGTAGCAATATAGATGGCACCGTAAGAGACCCCCAGCGGGTTGGAGCCGTCACCGAAGGGATCGGCAAACATATTGGCATTGACCATCAAAATATAGACCATTGAAACGAAGGTGGTCATACCGGCCATAAACTCCGTCCGAACCGACGTCCCCCGCTCCTTTAATTTGAAGAATTTCTCCATTATTGTTCTCCCTTGACAGATATTTCTATCATTATACCACATTTTTCGAAAAATTCCACATTTCTTTAACAAAATAAGCGGCTTGAAATTTTTCAAGCCGCTTCAGACTGTCGAGAACCCCCGATTTTGTATCAAGCAAAATCGGTGTTTCTCGACAGTCTGAAAGGCACATTTCAAAAAAGAAATGTGCCTTATACCGTAAAAATAGTTTATTTGAGAAACTTATCCTATTTGCGTAATAACAAGATGTGCAGAAACAGGACGTGTTCCTCCTGCAAGCGGTGTAATGGTCAATGCGGCCGCATTTCCGGCAGGATTTCGAACGGTTAAAATAGAGTTAATAACAGTAGTTGTTACAATGGCCATACCTACAATTTGCGAAG
>CAYLIT010000281.1:0-1890 GCA_964383835.1 uncultured Eubacteriales bacterium | reverse complement strand
ACAGGATCCGGGTCAGCTTGGACACAGATTTCTGCTCGTAAGGCATCCGGATCAGGCGCTCCTTCTTGGTGGTCAGAGCACGGATCACAGGGGGCTGAATGATGGGCACCAGCGCCATATAAGAATAGGCGGCAACAGTGATAGCACCGACGTACTCGGACTTCAGCGTATTTGCTACGGCAATAGAGGTGGGGCCGTCTGCCGCGCCGATGATGGCGATGGAAGCGGCGTCGTTATCGCCGAAGAAAATGGCCGCCATCGAAAGGGTAAAGAAGATACCGAACTGCGCCGCGGCACCGAACAGCATCAGCTTGGGGTTGGTCAGCAGGGGGCCGAAATCGATCATGGCGCCGATACCGATGAACAGCAGCAGCGGGAACAGCTCGTTGGCAATACCGGCATGGTACAGCTCGTTGATGGGGCCGTGCAGCGCATCGGAAAAGGGAATGTTGACCAAAATCGTGCCGAACCCCATCGGCAGCAGCAAGGTCGGTTCCATCTCTTTTTTGATGGCCAGGTAGATCAGCAGGCAACCGATCAAGATCATGATGATCTCACCGAAGCCAAATTCCAATAGGTTTTTGTAAAGAATGTCCATTTTTCTCTCCTTATCTCCAAAAATTGACGTTCACGAACCCTATAAGAGTAACACATTTAACGGTTGAAATCAAGGGGCTTACAATAATTTTTTTCTCAATTCCTCAGCAGAAGCCGGATGCAATAAAGCGGGAGCGATATCCAGCACCGTCTTACAGCCGCTCTCCCCCATTTTGTTCAGCCGATAGGCCGCCCGAGCGTAGGCCACCAGCACGCTGGAGGTAAATTCGGGATTGGAATCCAGGGTCAGCTTATATTCCACCACGTGGCGGTGCTCCCCGTCAAAGCCGGTGGTTCCACAGCGGAAGACCATACCACCGTGGGGAATGCCCTTGTGATCCCGATCCAGCTCCTCCTGGGAGATAAAATGAACGGTGGTATCGTAGTCTGCAAAATAGTTGGGCATGGTAACGATCTGCTCCCGGATCACATCAAGGTCTGCCCCTTCTTTCGCCACCACAAAACACTCGCGGGTGTGCTTTTCGCGGGTGGTCAGTTCAGGATTTTCGCCCTTGCGTACCCGCTCAATGGCACCCTCCACGGGGATGGTGTACTGCCGGGCGTCCTGCACCCCGTCGATGCGACGGATGGCATGGGAATGGCCCTGGCTGACCCCCTTGCCCCAAAAGGTATATTCCTCGCCGTCGGGAAGGAGCGCCTGACCGTAAGCACGGTTCAAAGAGAACATACCGGGATCCCAGCCCACAGAGATGATGCCCAGCCGGCCGCTTTCGCGGCAAGCCGCGTCTACGTTGGCAAAATGCTCGGGAATGCGGGCATGGGTGTCAAAGCTGTCGATGACGTTAAAATGCTTGGCCAAAGCGGGAGTCTGCACCGGCAGGTCGTTGGCACTGCCGCCGCAAAGGATCATCACGTCGATCTGATCCTTCAACTCAACTGCCCGTTCCATAGAATAAACAGGCACACCCGTACGGGTCTGGACCGAGGCGGGGTCACGGCGGCTGAACACCGCCACCAGCTCCATATCCTCACTGGTACGCAAAGCGCTCTCTACCCCACGCCCCAGGTTGCCGTAACCGGCAATCGCAATTCTGATCTTCATGCTTTTTTTCCTTTCTTTTCCATCTGTTGCAGGTAAAGAGCCTCCAATTGGGCGGTCATTGCCCGCGCGTTGAACTTTTCTTCATACTCTGTCTTCGCCCCGGCAGAGAGGGTCTGATACAAATTCTGATCCTTCATCACCCGCAGAATGCTTTCCGCCAAGGCGTCCGCATCCTTCTGGGGCACGATCAGACCGTTCACCCCGTGGGTGATCATATAGGGGTTCCCGCC
>CAYLIT010000280.1:0-1894 GCA_964383835.1 uncultured Eubacteriales bacterium | reverse complement strand
AAACGAGACCCCAATCTCTTGGAGTCTCGTTTCTTATTAACTTAATGACATTGGCCTATCGGCGTGGTCTTTTTTCTTTACTCAAACACTTCTTCCACGACTCGTTCACACTCCGGGGGTGAGTAGGTCCAGCGCTCCATTTGATCCCCTTCAAAAAAGTATGTAAAGGGTGCAGGCTTTGAAATAGGATCTCCCATATCTACGATCGCCAGCTTTACTTTCATTTTCTCGGGTAAAATACTTTTGATATACACGCCTACGTAGCGATCCACCTCCGCCTGCTCGGTCAGTTCGGCAAGACCGGCAAGATTAGGGGCTAACTCCACAAAAATTCCATAGTTTTCCACACTGCGGATGATCCCGCCCACCGTTTGACCGGCCTCAAAATGAGCCACGTTCTCTTGCCAGGTTCCCAACAGCTCCTTGTGCGAAAGGAAAAATCGTTCATTCTCCCGATCAACCTGCAACACCACCGCCCGGATCTGCATCCCGCAGACAAAGCGGTGATCCGGGTGACGGATGCGGGAAACAGAAATACGGTCAATTGGGATCATCGAAATTACCCCACACCCAAGATCCACAAAGGCGCCGAACTGCTCCAGATGAGTCACGCGGGCATCCACCACCATTCCGGGCTGTAAGGTTTCTAAAAGATGCCGCAGGCACTGTTCCTGAGCCTCCCGGCGGGAAAGCAACGCCATTTTACGATTGCCCACCGTCATAAAACCCTTTACCACAAAGCTGACCATTTTATTGACGCGGGTGATGATGGCCACATCCTTGACCGTCCCCTCCCGGATGCCCATGGCCGCCTCCTCCCGTGGAATATACCCGGACATATGTCCGAGATCCACATAAAGATTATGCCCGCTATCACAAAGGGTGCACCGCGCCTGCAGGATCACACCCTCTTCTGCGGCGCGGTTCAGACCCTGTTCCGTTTCCAGGTACTGCCGCTCCTCGGCTCGCTCCGTCCCCTCCGGACGGTATGCTTCCTTGATCATTTTAATCCAATCCTTTCAAACCGTTCTTGGTTAAATGTATATGAAACCGCCGGAAAATCTATAACTTATTTTGGCAAAGTTACGATTGAAAAAAGCAGTAGTTTTTGATATACTATATAAAGGAAAATTTTGTTTTCAGGAGGGGGCAGACTATGGATGTAAGACTTTCGGATATCCTCATCATGAAAAAACCGCATCCCTGCGGCTGTAATCGCTTTAAGGTCCTCAGGATCGGTATGGACTTCAAGATCCGTTGCGCCGGATGCGGTCACGAGATCATGGCCCCCCGCAAGAATATCGAAAAAAACATCAAAAGAATCGAGCGTGAACCCGATGATCAATAAACTCAAGCTCATCGCCGAGCGATACGACGAGATCAACGAGCGGCTTTCCGACCCTGCCGTGGTCAGCGATCAGGAAAGCTACCGCGCGCTGATGAAGGAATATAAGCAGCTGACACCGGTGGTGGAAAAATTCCGGGAATACCAGCAATATGAAAGCCATTTTGCCGATGCAGAGGCCATGCTGAAGGAAAGCACCGACCCCGAGCTTCGGGAGCTGGCCGAGCTGGAATATAAAGAGAATAAGGCTGCCATGGAGGCCTGCACCGAGGAGCTCAAGATCCTGCTTCTCCCCCGTGACGAGCGGGACGATAAAAACGTCATCATTGAGATCCGGGGCGGCGCCGGCGGCGAAGAGGGAATGCTGTTTGCCGCCACCCTCTTCCGTATGTATACCATGCACGCCGATGCTAACGGCTTCCGTTACGAGGTGCTGAGCCTCAACGACACCGAACTGGGCGGCATCAAGGAGATCGCCTTCTCCATTACCGGCGAGGGCGCCTTCTCCCGCTATAAATTCGAAAGCGGCGTCCATCGGGTACAGCGGGT
>CAYLIT010000279.1:0-1914 GCA_964383835.1 uncultured Eubacteriales bacterium | reverse complement strand
ATGTGCTGTACGATCAGATAATCGGGCGCCTTCCCCTCCAAAGCAGCTTTTATATTACCAAGCCACTCGTCGGTAAAGCTAGCATCCACCGTATCCATAACGGCGATCTTTTCATCCAGAATAGCGTAGGAATTATAAGCCATTCCGTTCGGTACGTCATACTGACCCTCAAACAGATCGATCTCGTGGTCGTTGACGCCGATATATTTAATATCCTTCGTAATAAACATTTTCATTCACCTCATGGAAAACTATATCATAATTCTACGAAAAATTCAATGTATTATTACCATTCCGTTTAAATATTTTCGATGCTATACAAGCATGATTCTAATAAAAAGCGACCCTCTCCCCCCACGCTTTTGTGCATTTTAAACAGTTTTTTTCATCTTCGTTTAAAATAATTGACACTCTAAGAAATCCATGCTATAATAAAATTAAAGATGGAAGATTATCTTCCACTCAATAAAATTAAGGAGGTGTTTGTTATGAAACGATTAACCATTATTCTATTACTTCTTTCACTCTTGTTCACCGGCTGTACGTCGAACGTGAATAATGAAGAGGGGGCAGCAGCGGATACCCTCGTAGGGAGCGAAAAGCAGGAGCTTTCCGGCGACACGCCTCAGAAGATAGAGGGCGATACCGATAACACCCAGCAGGGTAATAGCGATAACACCCAGCAGGGTAATAGCGATAACACCCAGCAGGGTAACACCGATAACACCACCTCCTCCACCCCGCCGGAGGGAGCGTATCAGCTTCACTACGACGGTCCCTCCGACCGCACCTACCGTGCGGTCATATACGAAAATACAGCCTATTACGAATGCGATCCTTATGAGCGCATCCCCTGGCAACCGCATATCTATTCCATCCCCCTGGGCGAAGAAACAACGGCCACCGATCTCTTAAAAGGCGAGCTGATCGCCCTTGCGGGCAGTATGCTGATCGGTAAGACTGATACGCATTTCTGCGCCATGGATCTCTCTGCCGCAAAGCCCAAATGGGTTAAACTTCAGCCCGCCGCAGAATACGTCACCCACCTGCAAGACGGCGACACTCTCTACCTCTACGGCAATAAAGACGGGGAGCCCTTTGCCGACGTGATCGACCTTAAAAAGCTGAAATCAAAACGGGTAGAATCGATCTCAAACCTCCGTCGGGTCGTAAAGGTAAGCGACCAACTCCTCTACCTTACCTCCGACGGCTTTTATCAAGGCGATCCCTTAAAGAAAAACGCGGTTCTGCTGGGCTCTGCCGTAGACGGAGATCAGCTCCATATCTTCAACGACCGCATCCTGATCTATCAGGACGGCACCCTCCCGCGGGTCTACGACTGCAAAACGGAACGCTTCTTCGTTCCGGAGCTTGTCAAAAATAAAGTCGGCGCCGTCGCAGGCCCCTTTCCGGACACCGGGGAGATCATGTACGGCGGCGGAAACAATCCCCGCTACCTCCATCTACTCAACGGGATCGCCGCCATACGATACAAACCGGATTCGAGTAACCTCCAAACTCTTTACTATGATATCAGCACCGATCAGGAGATCACCGATATCGATGCCCTGCCCTTCGATTATCTCTCCTCAATGGGCGTAGACGGCGGCTATATCAGCGGCTATAACAATTATTTCAAAGAATATCACGTAAACGACAAAGCGTACACGGTGGAGCATATGGGTCTGTACAGCAGCAGCCAAAAACATTATGAGCTTATCGCCGAAACAGGCGCCCTCCATCTCTACGGCGGTGCCATCGTCACCGTCTCCTTTGAAAAGGAAAAATCCGTCGAGATCTACCACACCGACCAACCGGTAACCAAAGAATAAACCAAAGGGCTCCCTTGTTCAAGGGAGCCCTCAGACTGTCAAAAAAGGCACAGACCGCAGAAAAATAAGAATAAAGAGCGGT
>CAYLIT010000278.1:0-1917 GCA_964383835.1 uncultured Eubacteriales bacterium | reverse complement strand
TGTTTTTCGGCGGGGATAAGCGCTAACAGCTCTGCAGGGCAATCGACCGTTACGGTGCCCTCACCGGGGCCATAGGCAAAGCCGCCCGAAGCCTCCGGGTGGGAATCGGTGTAGGGTAGGTAGGGCTTGATATCAAAGATAGGGGTGCCGTTTAAAAGATCGGCGCCGGAAACCGTCACGACAGGCCCTTCGGGGGTGTGCAGATCGATCGCTTCGATCTTAACGGAGGAAAGACCTAAGGAATTGGGACGGTAGGGAGAGCGGGTGGCAAAGACCCCCATGCGGGTGTTGCCGCCCAGTCTGGGCGGGCGCACGGTGGGGCTCCAGCCCTCCTGCTTGGCTTCCGAAAACTCCCAGATCAGCCAAAGGTGAGAATAGCCCTCCAGCCCCCTGAAAGCATCGGGGTTACGGTATTCCGGAGTGAATACAAGCTTCGCCCGGGTCTCCTCCACCAGGCCGCTTTGGCGGGGGATGCCGAATTTGGCGGTGAAATCATTTTGAATATGTGCAATTACTTTTAATTCCATAATAACGTACCTCGACTTTATTCTATCAAAAAACTTTTCGTATTGCAAACATTAAAAAAACTTAAACCAGAATTAAAAAACCTTAAGATGACTTTTCTTTCGTTAAGGGTTAAGATAAAGACAGAAAGGAGTCTAATATGACCAGAATTAAGCTTAAAGACCGGCGGTTGCCGAATTATACAAGAGGGGAAGAGCTCTTCAATATGATCTCCCATATCGTGGGCGGCGGCTTCGGTGTGATTATCTGCGCCGTTTGTGTAGTCAAAGCCTTTTTGATGGGGGATGCCTATGACATTGTGGGCGCCTTTATCTACGGCCTTTCGATGGTGGTGCTGTATACCATGTCCAGTTTGTACCACGGTCTCAAGTCCGAAATGGCGAAAAAGGTCTTTCAGGTCATTGACCATTGTACTATTTTTATCCTGATCGCCGGTACCTATACGCCGATTGCTCTATCCTCCATTCGTCCCGCCATTCCCTGGATGGGGTGGGCGATCATCGGTTTTGTCTGGAGTGTTTCGGCCTTGGGGATCGTCCTTAACGCCATCGATCTTAAACGCTACAGCAAGCTTTCGATGGTGCTGTATATCTTGTTGGGCTGGTGCATCGTGCTGACCGGCAAAAACTGCATCATGTCTGTGGGAAACGATGGAATGCAATGGATTCTGGCCGGGGGCATCGCCTATACGGTCGGCGCTGTTTTTTACGGCGTGGGCGGTCACGGCAAGCGTCCTTTGCGGTATATGCACTCGGTTTTCCACCTCTTTGTGGTGCTGGGGAGCATTTTGCAGGGCGTTGGTATCTTTTTTTATGTAATTTAGTATTGACAAATTTTTCGGGTTTGCGTATAATGAAATCATCAAATTAATACGCACAAGAGAATTTTGAGAGTGCACGTAAAAAAGCAGAGGAAACAGCCTCTCCTTTTTTGCGTGCACTTTTTATTCTTTTGGCAGAAAAAACAAGGAGGAATAAAATCATGGCAAAGACCAACATTGTAAGTTGGGATATGATCACCAACTTCGTCATCGATGCGTTCAAGGGCTACGGCATTCCCGAAGAGGATGCCAAGATCTGTGCAGACGTTCTGCTGGAGTCCGATAAGAGAGGCATCGAGTCCCACGGCGTAAACCGCTTCAAGCCCGTTTATCTGGATCGGATCAAGGCCGGCATCCAGAACCCCGTTACCAACTTTGAGATCATCAAAGAAACCCCCACCACCGCAGTGATCGACGGTCACGACGGTATGGGTCAGGTCATCGGCTATAAGGCGATGAGAATGGCCATCGATAAGGCTAAGGAATACGGCATGGGCATGGTCGTTGTCCGTAATTCCTGCCACTACGGTATTGCAGGTTATTACACCTCTATGGCCGCCAAAGAGGGCTGT
>CAYLIT010000277.1:0-1922 GCA_964383835.1 uncultured Eubacteriales bacterium | reverse complement strand
GCACCATCCGCTTGGCGGTACACTTGGCGGCCAGCTCGGTCAGATACCAATATTTGGAGTCTTCGTGGATGTTATCTTCTTCCAATACGTAGATCAGCTTGGGGAAGGCGGGGGTGACCCAGATGCCCTTCTCGTTCTTAACACCCTCACAGCGTTGGAGCAGTACCTCTTCGATAATCAGTGCAAGATCGCTCTTTTCCTGCTCGTTCTGCGCTTCACCCAGGTACATAAAGACCGTTACAAAGGGCGCCTGACCGTTGGTGGTCAGCAAAGTGACAACCTGGTATTGGATGGTTTGCACGCCCCGGCGGATCTCTTCCCGCAACCGTTTTTCGGTCATGGTGGTGATCTGCTCGGTGCTGACCGGCAGACCCATTTCTTTCATTTCTTCCTCGATGGCCCGGCGGATCCGCTCACGGGAGACCTGCACGAAGGGGGCAAGATGGGTCAGCGAGATAGACTGACCGCCGTATTGATTGGAGGCCACCTGTGCAATGATCTGGGTGGCGATGTTGCAGGCGGTGGAAAAGCTGTGGGGGCGCTCGATCAGCGTGCCGGTGATGACGGTACCGTTTTGCAGCATATCCTCTAAGTTGACCAGATCGCAGTTATGCATATGCTGGGCAAAATAATCGCTGTCGTGAAAATGGATGATTCCCTCGTTATGGGCATCCACGATCTCACGGGGTAACAAAATACGATTGGTGATATCCCGGGAGACCTCGCCCGCCATGTAATCCCGCTGGGTAGAGTTGACCACAGGGTTTTTATTGGAGTTTTCCTGTTTGACTTCTTCGTTGTTGCATTCGATCAGCGAGAGAATCTTATCGTCAGTGGTATTGCTTTTACGCACCAGCGAGCGGGTGTAGCGGTAGGTTATATAGTTTTTGGCTACCTCAAAGGCTCCGTGGGCCATGATCTTCTTTTCTACTAAGTCCTGGATCTCTTCCACGGTGGGGGCACGGCCCCATGCTTCGCAGGCGATGACCACCGATTCGGTGATCCGGCGGATCTGTAATTCGGTCATCCGGTCTGCTTCGGGGACGGATTCGTTGGCTTTGGTGATGGCAATGCGGATCTTTTCTTCGTTGAAGGTTTCTTCCGCGCCGTTTCGTTTGATGATCTTCATAGGGTTCCTTCCTTTTTTGAAATCTATATCTTGTGTTTTTTGTTTTGTATAGTACATTATATTGTACAAATGAGCGTACTGTCAATAGGAAATCAAAGGGGAATTCATTTTTGTAAAATGTAACAAAAAATAAGGTACAGTTTGTGTGAAACTGTACCTTTATTTTAAATAAATTCTATTTTGTAGTGGGTAGCGGCCTTCCAGACCGTGCCCTTCTTGATTCGATCCTCTGCGCCGCCTGCAAAGGCAAAATACATTTTGTGGTAGTTGTGCCGAGCGCCGTTATCGGTGAGGGTGCAGAGATAACTGTTTTGATAAAGCGGCTCGTAATGGTCTATCATAAAGATAACCTATCGGTCGGAGAATTGATGGGATATTTAGGCAAACTGTCACAACAGGTTAAAATCTGCCGACTCTTTTTCTTTATTCCAGTAAATCATCAATGGTACAACCGAGTACTTTGGAAAGTGTTTTTAGGTGATTGTGTTGTGCATTGTTAATATCAGTTTGTCTTTGCTCGTATAACTGAATGGAACGAACCGAAATATTTGCTGCCTTTGCAAGTTGAGATTGGGACAGTCCTCTATTCTTTCTTAGCCGTGCAAGGTTGGTTTCTCCACTGTTTTTCATTATGTCGTCAAAGACGCTAACTGCCTTGCTGGGATCTGCTTCGTGCAATACACCGTATAGGTCGCTCATAGACTGGTAGGTTATCTTTCTGCAGATGGTGGAGAAGGATTTGCCTGTGTACCACTGGTAATATGCCAATATCCAACCAACCCAATATTCAGGT
>CAYLIT010000276.1:0-1940 GCA_964383835.1 uncultured Eubacteriales bacterium | reverse complement strand
TAGTATAGGTAATGATCATTTTAGGCATTGACCCCGGTTATGCTACGGTGGGCTATGGGGTGATTGATTATCAGCGAGGGCGGTTTCAGGTGCTGGATTATGGTGCGGTGACTACGCCCGCTGGTCTGGACTTTCCAAGTCGCCTGCAAATCATCTATGAGGGGATCACCGAACTTTGTGATCGGTTTCACCCCGATTGTATGTCAGTTGAGGAATTGTTTTTTAATACCAACATCACCACCGGTATTCAGGTAGGCCATGCCCGTGGGGTGATCCTGCTGGCCGGTCACCAAAAGGGGGTTGAAATGTTTGAATATACCCCGTTACAGGTCAAGCAGAGCGTGGTTGGCTATGGTCGGGCAGAGAAGCATCAGGTAATGGAGATGACCCGTCAGCTTTTGGGTCTTGCTCGTATCCCGCGTCCGGACGATGCCGCTGACGCGCTGGCATTGGCTATCTGCCATGCTCACAGTTCAAATTCCAATTTGTTGAGGTTAAAGGTATGATCGCATCATTAAGAGGAACGATTTTAGAAAAGACCGGTGAATCCGCTGTCATTGAGTGCGGCGGAGTTGGGTTTCAGGTGTTGCTTTCCCGTCACGGGTTGGATCAGCTAAAGGCCGCCGGGGAAGAAGCGTTTGTTTTTATTCATATGGCGGTACGTGAGGATGCTATGGAGCTTTACGGCTTCCCCGATCCCGACGAGAGGGATTGCTTCCGTTTAATTATCTCGGTTTCGGGCATCGGCCCCAAGGGTGCCCTGGCCATCCTTTCGGAGCTGACGCCGGACGAGTTGGCCGCCAGCGTGCTGATGGGGGATAAGGCTAATATCACCCGCGCCAAGGGAATCGGTCCTAAGGTGGCGGAGCGACTGGTGCTGGAACTGAAGGACAAGTTCAAGGGAATGTCCTCTGTTCGAGTTAATACCGCCGCCTCCACGTCTGTGCAGGGTACTGCTTCCAAGAGCCTGGAGATCATGGAGGCATTGATGGCGCTTGGCTTTACTCAGCCTGAGGCCAAGCACGCCATTGCCGGCCTGGAACTTGAGAACCTGACAGTCGAGCAGGCAATTACACAAGCTTTGAAAGGATTTAGCCAATGATCGAAAGTGATTTTGAAAACCGCATCGTTTCCACTTCCTTTGAAGCAGAGGACGGTGAAACAGAAGATTCCTTGCGCCCGCGCAAAATGGACGATTATATTGGCCAGACCAAGGCGAAGGAGAATTTGCAGGTCTTTATAGAGGCGGCCCTTGGCCGTGGCGAGAGCCTGGATCACTGCCTGCTTTACGGCCCTCCGGGATTGGGTAAGACCACCCTTGCTGGTATTATTGCTAATGAGATGGGGGTCAACTTGAGAATTACCTCCGGCCCTGCCATCGAAAAGCCCGGCGATCTGGCGTCCTTGATCACCAACCTTCAGCCGGGAGATGTGCTGTTCATCGATGAGATCCATCGTCTTTCCCGAGCGGTGGAAGAGGTGCTTTACCCCGCTATGGAGGACTATGCGGTGGATATTATCATCGGTAAAGGTCCTTCGGCCCGCAGTATCCGTTTGGATCTGCCCCGGTTTACCTTGATCGGGGCGACCACCCGCGCGGGCCAGATCTCGGCGCCTTTGCGCGACCGCTTCGGCGTGTTGACCCGCCTGGAGTTGTATAAGCCCGAAGAACTGCGGGATATCGTGGTTCGGTCTGCCGGTATTCTCGGCATTCCCGTGGATCCCGAGGGCGCCATGGAGATCGCCAAGCGTTCCCGTGGTACGCCCCGTATCGTTAACCGCTTGTTGAAGCGTGTACGGGACTATGCCGAGGTCAAGGGCGACGGCGTAATCACCAAGGATATCGCAGATCTCGCCTTGCAGGCGTTGGAGATCGATGATCTTGGCCTGGATGCCATCGACCGTCGGATGCTGGAAAGCATCATCAAAAACTTCGGTGG
>CAYLIT010000275.1:0-1943 GCA_964383835.1 uncultured Eubacteriales bacterium | reverse complement strand
CTACCGTAAGGTAGTCCTTTTCTTTTGCTGCACCCTCTCGGCTTAAAGCCGAGAGTCATTGTTTGAGACTCACTTGCTCACCAACTGAGCGAAAGCGAAGTTGGTGGTCGAATTCCTCCGCCGCTGCCGTGGGCAGAAGAAGGCGGAGGTGTTCGGCTGCAGCGGTCGAAATTTTGGGAGGGCGCCCCGTCGACCTTCTGAAAATTTCGGGTCACCGCAAAGGGCTTGTTGCTAAAGGCTTGGAGTTTTAACAATTTCTAAAGCAAGGTATAGACCACCCAAATCGGGATGCTTTTGCGTTTTTATGTTTTGATCCGTCTGTTTTTTGGTAAAAAAGGTTCTTGTTTTAATCAAGCAAGATGATATAATATCCATAGATAGTTTCTGCAATTTTAAGATTTGATAATGTAACAGGTGGTGATTTGATTGAAAATACTCAATTTCGGCTCCTGCAACGTGGATCACGTCTATTCGCTGGATCACATTGTGGCGGTGGGAGAGACGGAAACGACCGAAAAATTAGAGCTTTTTCCCGGCGGCAAGGGCCTGAACCAATCCATTGCGGTGGCCAAGGCCGGTGCAGAGATCTACCATGCGGGCTGTATCGGCGAAGACGGCGAGCTGTTGCGTGATATTCTGCTGGAAAATGAAGTAGACGTCTCCTACCTCAAAAAGGTGGACGGTAAAAACGGCCATGCGATCATCCAGGTCAGCGCCAAGGGTGAAAATTCTATTTTTCTTTACCCCGGCTCCAACGAAATGGTAACGAAGGAGCTGATCGATTCGGTGCTTGCACATTTCGGCAGGGATGATATCCTGCTGTTGCAAAACGAGATCAGCAACGTGGACTACATCGTGGAAAAAGCCCATGAAAAGGGGCTGTGCATCATGTTGAACCCGTCCCCCATCGATGAGCGGATCGAAAGGATCGATTTCAAAAAGCTTTCCTATATTATAATAAACGAAGTGGAGGCCGCGGCGCTTTCGGGGTGTGAAAGTCCCGAAGAAGCCCTGGCGCATTTCAAGCGGGAACACCCGCACCTCAAGGTGGTGCTCACCCTGGGCGGGAAGGGGAGTGTTTATGCAGACGACTCCCGGGAACTTTATCAATCAGCCTTTGCGGTAGAGGTGGTAGATACCACCGCCGCAGGCGATACCTTTACCGGCTATTTTGCAGCGGGGCTTGCCGAGGGTACAGACGTCCCCGCGATTTTGAGGCTTGCTTCTGCGGCCGCGGCGATCACGGTATCACGAATGGGCGCGGCGCCCTCCATTCCCCGGCGTGAAGAGGTCTTGGCGGCTCTTACCGAACTGAAAGAAAATGCAGTCAACGGCAAATCTGAGAGGTTATCCAAGCAGATCGAGCTGTACGTGCGCCGAAATATTAAAAATGCAACGTTAAAAGGCTTGGCGGAGGATATGGGATATTCAACCGTCTACACGGGAAGCCTGGTGAAGCGGTTGATGGGAATGTCCTTCTCCAAGGTCCTGCAAGATCGTCGTTGCAGAACTGCCGCGCAGATGCTAATGGAAACCGATCGTTCGGTTCAAGAGATCATTGATGAGGTCGGATATGAAAACGAAAGCTTTTTTAGAAAAATATTTCAAGAAAAGTACGGTAAAAACCCGTTAGAATTCAGAAAGAGAGGACAAAAAAGATGACCAACGAACAAAGAATTAAAAATTTATCGGTCCCCGCAGGCGAGGTGGATGTGGTTTTGGATACCGACGCCTTTAACGAGATCGACGATCAGTATGCCATCGCATATCTGTTGCGCTCCAAGGAAAAACTCAATACAAAGGCCATCTACGCCGCACCTTTTTTTAATAAAAAATCCGCCTCACCTAAGGACGGAATGGAAAAAAGCTACGACGAGATTCATAACATCCTCAAGCTGATGGGGGAAGAGGTTCCCGCTTTCAAGGGCTCGGGGCAGTATCTG
>CAYLIT010000274.1:0-1955 GCA_964383835.1 uncultured Eubacteriales bacterium | reverse complement strand
CTATGTACGCCGACGAGACCGGATCCACGAAATCTGCACTCTTTTTTGAAAGTCTTTCAGCGTGTCAAAAAACTCCTGTGGAGGTTTTTGACACGCTGATGGCTCCCTTGAACAAGGGAGCCCTTTAAAAAGCCGCCGGCGCACCAGACCGCGCCGACGGCTAAGGAGAGAGGCAAAACAGAATCACCGTCTATACAGACGGGGGGTCACGATCCCATTCCGCCATAGGAGGAAAAATGCTTAATGATGATAAGGAATGGCCAACGCCACCTCTTCGCGGTGTTGCAGATTGACTAAAAGGGCTCGTCCTTCTTTGCCATCCTCTGCTACCAGCTCCATTCCAACGTGCTCCGGCAGACCGCTGCGGGCGGGGACGATATCGATACCGGCCACCCGGTCGATCAGCTCCACGTAAAGCTCCTTGGCGGTGGTAATGTCGTTGACCTCTATGTAGTAAGAACCGGATGCCCGTTTGCCCCACCGTCTTTCCAGTCGTGAAAGCAGGGTAAAGGTCAACAGCACCGCTAAAAAAGCAATAACAGCCAACGCATAAAACCCGGCACCGATGGCAAGGCCGATGCAGGCAGTCGCCCAAAGACCGGCGGCGGTGGTAAGCCCCTTGACCTCCGATTGATTGCGGATCATAATGGTGCCCACACCCAAAAAGCCGATACCGCTCACCACCTGGGCGCCCATACGCAGGGGATCATTGGCAAACCCCAGGCAAGAAGCGGTGTAAAACCCTAAAAGGGTGGTCACCGCAGAGCCCAGACAAACCAAAATATGGGTTCTGGCACCTGCCGCCCGACCGTGACGGCCGCGATCCATGCCGATAATGCCGCCGATCAGCACCGCCAAAAAGATGCGGAACGCCACCGACCACACGTTGACCTCATTCAGAATGCCCCAAACCGTATTCAAAGCGTTTGAGATCATTTTCACGTTTTGCACGGCTGTTCACTCCCTTTGTTTGCCCTGAGCCCCAATCGGATAAACCAGATCATGATCACCGAGTTGGTCAAAAACACAAAAAGATAATTGGGCAGATTGATGATATTCAAAAATCCAAAGCTGACCAGCGAATACAAAAAACTGGTGACCGCACAGATGGCCAGCGCCTTGAAGTTATCGGCCGCCAAAAGGGCGACACTCACCACAACGACGCAAAGAGAGATGACCTCACCGATCTCCTCTCCCACCCTCAGGTGATCTCCCCAAAAGACCGAAAGCAGAAAGCCCACCAGTCCGAAGAGCAAAAGGATCAGACCAATGGTAATACGCATGGGAGGATGATTGGGCAACAGATTGGTATTGCTGTAGTGAGGGCGCTCCTGCCGGAACACCAGCTCGTCCAGCGAGATATCGAACAGTTCGGACATTTTCACCAGCTTATCCAATTCCGGCACCGCCGCATTGTTTTCCCACTTGGAAACCGACTGCCGCGACACCTCCAGGGCGTTGGCGAGATCTCCCTGGGAAAGCCCCAGCCGTGTCCGGCACTTAAAAATATTTTCACCGAGATTCATAATTGAGCTCCTTCGTTAATTGTCGCTCATATTATACCCCAAATCAAATGTAAAGTCTATCAACCACGCTTTAATTTTTAGCAACCCACGGTTGCATATTAAAAAAACCGCCTGTTTTTCGAGAAAACAGGCGGTCTTTTCAATATTGGTTTTTAAGCTTACTTAATTTTAGGCAAGCTTGCGGCGGCCACGGACTGACCCACACGGCGGGAATTCTCGTCGGGGATGTGCAGTTGGATCTTCTTAGCCAGCTCGGGGAATTCCTTGTCCAGAACCTCCTGAGCACGCTCCAACAGGATGACGCCACCCTCACCGGAGGTCACACGGCCCATGATGAGCACGTGCTTGATATCATAGAACTCGGTGTAATAAGCAATGGCGTAACCGAAGTAAGCGCCGATGGTGTCGTAGATGGCGGCGGCGCGCTCG
>CAYLIT010000273.1:0-1999 GCA_964383835.1 uncultured Eubacteriales bacterium | reverse complement strand
TTCAACCGTTCTTTATTCTTATTTTTCTGCGGTCTGTGCCTTTTTTGACAGTCTGAAATACGGTAGAAAACAAAGTTTTCTACCGTATTTTTTTATTTTTCCTCCAGGAACAGGCAGGAATTAGGCTTTAAGGTGAAGATCAGATCAGCAGGTGCTTCGATCAGGTCGTAGGTATGATCCTCGTCCACCAGATAAACGTTGTATTCCGCACTCTTTCCGAGATCCAATTGAACGGTCTTTTCTTCGGCGTCCTCTCTGTTGGCGAAATAGGCCACCGAGGTGAGGGTCTTACCCTCTTTGTCGATCCCGCAAAGGGGATACAGCTCGGGCACCTCGCTTTCGCAGAGCACCTCTGCCTCCATATCATAGTATTTTCCGTACCAAAGGAAGGGATAATACGCTTTCGTGGGGCGCAGGGTCCTCATATCAAAAATGCCGCAGAAGGGTGTGATATGGCGAGCATCGTAATACATCAGCATATCAACGGAGGAATGCTGACAGGCGGTCATCACCGCCAAATTGAACGCCGCACCCTCGTGACGGGCCGCCTTCTCCATAGACTCTAAGAAACGGTCGGTCCAGTTGATGCGGTAGTTCCATTCATCAAGAATACTTTCGGTCTTATCATAGCCGTACTTCACAAGAAGCTCCTTGATCCATTTGGCTCTTTCCGTCATCTCCGCCGGATCGGTGGTATAAATATGCCAGGAGAAGAAATCGATCTCCACGTCATGCTCCCGCATATATTTCAAGAACAGCTCCACCCATTCGGGCAATCTGCCCACAATGGCGGGGCCGCCGATCTTCAGATGAGGGAAGCATTTTTTCAGATGCTTGGCCACGGTAGCATAAAATTCAAAAAACTGCTCGTAGGAGCCGATCCAGCAAGAGCCTTTGCTTGGAACGTAAGCAGGATCTTTCCACTTCGTCCCGTCCGGCTCGTTCCAGATCTCCCAATACTTGATGCCGTATTCAAAGCCGTTGTTCCAGCCCTCGTTATAATGGCGAATAACATTCTCGCAAACCTTTGCCCATTGCTTATAGTCCTTGGGCGGATAGACGTGATAATGGGTCGGCCAGTTCTCAATGGTCTGACCCAAACGGTAGAAGGTCTCCGTCCCTGCCTCAAAGGTATGCTCCACCACCAGGTCGGTTAAGGCAAAATCATAGTTTCGGGTATCGTAAGGATTGGCATCGGGATCGGGAAAAATACCGGAAATATCCACGCTGTGTCCCATATGTACGAAGGCATAATCGTGATTGCGCGCATAAGGGATCCGCGCCGCCTTCCACGCCTCCATATTATTGCGGAGCATCGAGTCGATGATCGGCTTGACCGGTGCGCCGTTTACCGCATTCATCGGCTTGAACCTTCCGATCTTTTTCGTCAGATCAAACTTCAGTACATCCATTTTGATACCTCCTCGGTAAAATCTACCTTTATTATAAAATATAATTCAAAATAGTCAACAAAAACGGCTACGAAATATTTTCGCAGCCGTTAAATTTATAGTTCTTTTCCGTCCAAAACCGCAGATACCAGTTGATCCCCCTCGTAGGTGAGATCCAGGTGGAAAAAGGGAGCATTTTCCTCCAAAAGGCGAAGGAAGATCTTATCCCCTTCCCATTGAGGAAGGTCGTTCATTTTGGCTTTCGGGACCCATTCCAGAGTGCCTTCATCGCAGTCCTTCAATGTTCCCGAAAAAGTTTCGCTCCAAAAAAGGTGTATCCGCTCCTCCGGCCAGCCGGTGCAACGAAAATCCACGATACCACGGTATTCCAAGGTATCTGCCGTCAATCCCGTTTCTTCCCAAATTTCACGGCGGGCGCACTGCTCGGGGGTCTCGCCTTGCTCTAACTTACCGCCCACGCCGATCCACTTATCCTTATTGACGTCCTTTTCCTTTTTGATGCGATGAAGCATCAGATAGGCGCCGTCTTTTTCCAAATAACAGAGGGTGGTCTCGATCATTTCAAGAACCCGTTCACGATCTGCTCC
>CAYLIT010000272.1:0-2004 GCA_964383835.1 uncultured Eubacteriales bacterium | reverse complement strand
GTAAACACAGCCGTTGACGCAGTAATTGGACAGGTACAGCGGAGCAAACATCACGATACGGTTGCCGTAAAAAGCCTGCTTGATCTCGCGGGCCAGAGCGTACATCTCTTCCACCTTTTCGGGGATATCGCAAGCTAACAGAACAGATGCTTCCCGATAGGTCAGACCGGCACAATGAACGCCGTCCTCTGTCTTTTGAGGGCGGGCCTTTTCCAAAAGGCTGTCGATCAACTCGATGTTATGCTTATTTTCTTCCGCATAGCGGATGGTGTCTAAGATCTCCTCGTGGGAGATGAATTCTTCCGCAATTAAGGATTTGGGATTGTAGTTTTTCATTATGTACCTCCTATTACGTCACCGCGGGCGGTGACGATCTGATAGCCGATGGAGTCCATGCGGCGTTCCAATTCTTTTTTATTTTCTGCCGACTCTGCGTCGGTAAAAATCTTATCATTATATAATTCGTATTTCTTCCGCACCGAGGCGGGGGAAAGATTGGGCATTACCACGTTTGCACCTGCCAGGATTCCCAGTTCTCTGCCTTGGGGATGGATGGTGCCCAGGGCGGTGGTGGCGGGTAGCAGTAGGTTCGGCTTGATCAGCCGGAGCAACGAGAGCAGATAGAGGGTCAGCTCCATGCTTCCCGCAGGCTGATCGGCAAAGGGAGTAGCGTGATGGGGGATAAAAGGCCCGATACCGCACATGGCAGGCTGAAACCCTTCAATGAATTTAAGCTCCTTTGCCAGATGCTCTGCGGTTTGATGGGGGGAGCCGACCATAAAGCCGCAGCCTACCTGGTAGCCCAGCTCCTTCAGATCCTTCAGGCATTGCATTCGGGTATCAAAGGAAAGCTCTGTGGGGTGCAGTTTTCGGTAATGCTCCCGATCCGCCGTTTCATGGCGCAGAAGATAGCGGTCTGCCCCTGCCTCCCGCAACAGTCGATAGCTTTCCCGGGAGCGTTCCCCCAATGAAAGAGTGACTGCGCAATCCGGGTGGCGGTCTTTGATCTCCCTAAGAAGAGTGCAAAGCACCTCGTCGGTGTAATAGGGATCCTCGCCGCCCTGTAACACAAAGGTGCGAAATCCAAGGGAATATCCCTCGTCGCAACAGGAAAGGACATCCTCTTCGGTCAGCCGGTAACGGGAGCAATCGGGGTTTCCGCAGCGGATGCCGCAATAAAGGCAATTATTTTTACAGACGTTGCTGATCTCGATCAGCCCTCGGATATAGACCTCTTTGCCGTAAACCGATTGCCGTGCAGTTACTGCATTTTGCGCCGCATACTTTGCAACTTCCTCAGAGCGGTTTTCGATCAGGAATTGGTATTCCTCTAAAGAGAGTCGATGCTCGTTATTTAATTTGTCAATCAGTTGAAAGCTTTTGTTCATGTTGAAATACCACGTTGGAATAGGCGGTCTTGACACTGACGCCCGGCAACTTGCCGATCTTGCCCGAAAGGGTGCTGATCACATCCTGGGGCGCATCCACCGCCACACTTAAGATGCTGATGTTGCCCTTGCGATAGGGCAGACCCATCCGCCCGATCACATATTGACCGTATTGATGCAGAAGCCCGTTCAGCGCCTCTGCCGAATTCAGGTCCTCCACAATAATGGCGATCAAAGCTATTCTTGTTTCCATGTTTCGTTCTCCTAAATAAAAAACTGCGTCTTAAAAAGACGCAGTTATAGTAATGACGATACGATATTTTCCGCGTCTTTCATCTCAATAAAAGCTATTTCAATGTCAGATCATTGTTATTATAACACATTATAAATTAAAAATCAATAAAAAAGTGGAAGAACATGGGAGATGTAGGGCTCGAACGACCCTCCGGGCATTAGGAAGCGCCAGGGCACTTCCGTCGCTGCTTTCGCCTGTGGCGACCGGCTTCAAGCAAGACTGCCATCACAACAAAAACAAAGACCACCCAAAAAGGGTGGTCTTTGTTCAGACTGTCAAAAAACTATACAAACACCCCCGTTTCTGGTATAATAGAAGAAA
>CAYLIT010000271.1:0-2025 GCA_964383835.1 uncultured Eubacteriales bacterium | reverse complement strand
CCTGCCCTACGATAAGAACGGCCTCAAGTTCTTTACCAAGGACGGCGGCATTGACGGCAAGGACGTTTCTGCCCTGATCGAGTTGGCAGAGGAGGATGTGTTCCCCTCCAGCCGTGCTGAGGGCGCTTTGGAAAAATTTGATCTGATGACTCCCTACGGCAACAGCCTGGTCAAGCTGGTACGGGATAAGACCGGCGAGGAGCGCCCCTTGGAGGGGGTGAAGGTGGTGGTGGATGCCGGTAACGGCGCCGGTGGCTTCTTTGTAGAGAAGGTGCTGGCTCCTTTGGGAGCAGACACCGCAGGCTCCGTTTACTTAGAGCCGGACGGCAGCTTCCCCAACCATATCCCCAACCCCGAGAACAAGGCGGCTATGGCCGCCTGTGCCGAGGCTACCCTGAAGGCCGGTGCAGATATGGGTATCTGCTTTGATACCGACTGTGACCGTTCCGCCATCGTGGATGCCAGCGGTATGGAGATCAACCGGAACCGTATGATCGCCATGATCGCCGCTTTGATGCTGCGGGAAAACCCCGGCTGTACCATCGTGACCGACTCCGTTACCTCCCGTGGGCTGGCCGCTTTCATCGAAGAGCGGGGCGGTACCCATCATCGTTTCATGCGTGGCTACAAAAAGGTTATTGACGAGGCCGTTCGTCTGGAGAAAACCGGTGTTTGCGCTCCTTTGGCCATGGAAACCAGTGGTCACGGTGCCTTGAAGGAAAATCATTATCTGGACGACGGCTCCTATCTGGCCGCCCGGGTGCTGGCCGAGCTGGCTACCCTCAAGAAGCAGGGTAAGACCTTGCTCTCCCTCATCGACGGTCTGGCTGAGCCTGCCGAGTCCTTAGAGCTGCGTGCCAATATCAAGGCAGAGGATTTCAAGGCCTACGGTGCCAAGGTGCTGGAGGAGCTGGAGGCTTACTGCAAGGAGCAGGGCTGGGAGATGGTATCCCCCAACTACGAGGGCGTTCGGGTCAACTTCGGCAAGGATGCCGGCGACGGCTGGTTCCTGGTGCGGATGTCTCTGCATGATCCCGTGATTCCCATCAACGTGGAAAGCGATACAGAGGGTGGCGCAGTGATGATCGCCGATGCCCTTTACGCCTTCCTCACCCGGTTTGAGGCGCTGGAACTGCCCTCTTATCGGTAAAATTTCTTCGTTTTCACGGAAAACGCCCCAAGAAAACCATTGATTTTTGTTAAATCATTAAAAAATGGCTGAAAATGAAAAAAATGGTTTACTAATTCGGGTTTTGTTGCTATAATGTAGGTTGATGGTCTGGTCAAACAGGCAATCTATAAATTTTGTTTAAAAATATATAAAAGGAGAAAGAAAAAGATGAGCAAAAAGTTTGTTTACCTTTTCAAAGAAGGCAATGCTTCCATGCGTGAGCTTCTCGGTGGTAAGGGCGCAAACCTGGCTGAGATGACCGCTATCGGTCTTCCCGTTCCCCAGGGCTTTACCGTAAGCACCGAGGCTTGTACTCAGTACTATGAGGACGGCCGCAAGATCAACGACGCCATCAAGGCTGAGATCTTGGAGAACATCACCAAGATGGAAGAGATCACCGGCAAGAAGTTCGGTGATAAGGAGAACCCCCTCCTGGTTTCCGTTCGTTCCGGCGCCCGTGCTTCCATGCCCGGTATGATGGATACCATTCTCAACCTCGGTCTGAACGAAGATGTGGTCAACGTTCTGGCTACGAAGTCCGGCAATCCCCGTTGGGCTTGGGACTGCTATCGCCGCTTTATCCAGATGTACTCCGACGTGGTTATGGAAGTCGGTAAGAAGTATTTCGAGACCCTGATCGACCAGATGAAGGCCAAGAAGGGCGTCAAGCAGGACGTGGAGCTGACTGCTGAGGACTTGAAGGAGCTGGCTGGCCAGTTTAAGGCGGAGTACTACGCTAAGCTGGGCACCGAGTTCCCCACCGATCCCGTGGAGCAGTTGATGGGTGCTGTGAAGGCTGTGTTCCGCTCCTGGGACAATGACCGTGCCAACATCTACCGCCGTGAAAACGATAT
>CAYLIT010000270.1:0-2041 GCA_964383835.1 uncultured Eubacteriales bacterium | reverse complement strand
AAAGCACCGAAATATGCCGCTTTGCGGCGGGTTCAAGTTTAATTGCTCACCCTACCGAGATCGAAGATCAGACGATTATAATTCTGATTTTGAACGTGGGGCATCGGCGAGAAATTTATCTTCAGTGAGTGACCGGAAACGGTCACTCTTTTTTTATGGATTACAGTAGGAGCAGGAGGCAGCGGACGTGCTGAAGCTCCTCTCCACCGAGGTGGGGACGGTGTTCTACGTGACGGAACAGTTTGAAACCGGCACCTACCTTGCCGCCAACGTGATGGCGGTGCGCAAGGGCGACCTTGCCGGGGGTGTGGCGCAGACCATCCTCCATCGGGTGTACTACATTACCAAGCAGTTGAACCCCAAGGCGGGGCAGACCGTCAAAGAACTGGTGCGGAGTGAGTTGGAACGCACGATAGGCAAAGAAGCTATTGAGGCGGAAATTAAACAGATTCGCAGGCAAGCAGCCGAAAACGGAAACGATATTGGCGATGTTGCCGCCGAGCAGGAATTCTGTGCCAGACATTTTCCGTCGATCATCCTCAAAGGTGCAGCCGTTGAAAAACTTGCGGAAATGGATGTGCCGGCCGTTAATGCTTTACGAAAGGCATTACGGGCGGTACAGGAGCATTTGGAGGATACGTTTACTCCTGCTGAAATTCGACAGGATATGCCGGAAGCTTATCGGTATAACTATTTGAAAGATGCCGAGATCGCGGTGGAACAGAATGAGGATTTATCGGAATATCTGGCAATTCTCGGTGAATTGGAAAAACTGCATCCTAAGGCTAAAAGTGCATCTGAAAAATTAATCTATGCTTTGGCAGAGAAAACTGGTGTTCTGAACAAAGAATTAAGAATTGAAGGATTTTCAGAGCCGATTAGTTTTAAAAAAAATGGGGGACTTAAGAAAAGCTTAAGTCAGCAGTTGAAATTTGGAGGGAGTTATACTGATTTTGCCAAAGCAATAATAAGTATGGACACTATTCTTAAAAATGCCGTATTGATTGATGTGCATACTGATAAGTATGATGGCACTACTCAAGAAGACAAAAGGTTAGATAATGTTTCTGTATTTTTGAGCGCTTTTAGCGATGGTAAAAATATTATACCGGTTCAACTGGAAATAAAAAAACTCTCCGGAACGGAGAGGGTATTATATGTAACTGTAGCACTCGAAAAAATAGAAGTAGATGTCATGGGAAGTCCGCGAAATCAAAGTGATTCCGAAGAGGTCCTGCTACCTACTTCTATCTACAGTATATCCAAACTCATCGAGAATGTCAACCCGGAAGACAAGAGATTTTTAAAATATATACCGGACCGTTTTTTGTCATCGGAACAGCGTGAGGCAAAAACAAGTGGGTCTGAAATTGAAGTCGATGACATTATGGAAAAATTTAAAGATCAAGGGGGCAAACGCGAGGATCTGTGGGGAGATACTAATGCACTTTATGAACGTTTGACCCAGCTCGTCCGGGGTGAAGAGGTGTCCGCGGCTGACGATGCCGGGAATGGATCTGATTTCGATATCGATGCCTACGCCGATCGGGAGTTTACCTATTCCGATGCCGAGCAGGTACGTGCCGAGAATGACGGCGCAGCTTCTGCCCGAAACTTTGAGGACATGACTCCGGCGGAGCAGGCGGCGGAGATCGCCGATCTGCAGAGTGAGATCGATCCTTTTATGACCTTGGAGAACAAGAATATTTTTGCTGTATTCAAGGATGGCGAGTTTTGGGAGATGGAGGTCACAAACGAGCTTTGGGAAGCAGTACAGGCGCTGGATAACGAGAAGGTATCCGATAATATCGTATTAACCGCGATGAGGTGGAATGTGGATAAAAAGCTGTAAGGGTGTGCCATTTGTGTGACAAAAATAGAGAGGTTTTTATTTTTTCTACATTTTTTGCGGTCAAAAAAACAAAAAGAAAAAACGGCTGAAAGTCGCATGAATACTGACTTTCAGCCGTTTTTTAATTTGGTGGGAGTTAACGGGCTCGAACCGCTGACCCTCTGCTTGTAAGGCAGATGCTCTCCCAGC
>CAYLIT010000269.1:0-2054 GCA_964383835.1 uncultured Eubacteriales bacterium | reverse complement strand
AGCCTTGGCAATGCCGAAGGAGATCGCAAAGAGGATCAGACCCACCGCATCGTCCAATGCAACGATGGGGAGCAACAGCTTGGTCAAGGGGCCCTTGGCCTTATACTGCCGTACCACCATCAGGGTGGCGGCGGGTGCGGTTGCGGTGGCGATAGCACCCAAGGTGATGGCCTGGGCGATGGAAAGCTTGTCCGGCACGATAAAGTGCACGGCGATCAAGGCAACGTCCACCAACAGGGCGGCGACCAGCGCCTGCAGAATACCGATGACCAGCGCCTGGCGACCGGTCTTTTTGAGATCACTCAAACGGAACTCGTTACCGATGGAAAAGGCAATAAAGCCCAAGGCCACCTCGGAGATCAGCGAAAGCGAATGAACCGATTCGGCGGTGGGAAAGCCTACGCCCGAAAAGCCCAAAGCACCCAGGCAATAAGGGCCGACCAGCACACCTGCGATCAGATAAGCGGTGACCGAAGGCAGCTTCAGCGGCTTGAACAAACGGGTCATCAACAGCCCTGCCAACAGGGCGATGGAAACAGATAATAACGTACTCAAGAAAAATCCCCTTCTTTCTTAAAAAACCTGCTCTATCATAACAAAAAAGAGCAGGTTTGTAAAGAGTAAAGTTAAATTTTAAAAAATGCACGCTGCGCGCGATCACATACCGATCCTTCAGACCGGATAAAAAAAACGACTTGCTTTCGCAAGTCGTTATTTTGGAGCGGGTGACGAGGCTCGAACTCGCTACCTCGACCTTGGCAAGGTCGCGCTCTACCAGATGAGCTACACCCGCAAAGATATTAAATTTTGGAGCGGGTGACGAGGCTCGAACTCGCTACCTCGACCTTGGCAAGGTCGCGCTCTACCAGATGAGCTACACCCGCATATTCTTTGCACTTCTTTTAGCGACGTGTTATATTATACACGACCCGTTCTTAAAAGTCAACACTTTTTTTATAAAAAATAAAGTTTTCCCCGAAACGCCGTATTTGGCGTTCCGGGGAAAGGTCTTTATTGAAATTTTATACTTCGGGCAGGAATGATCTTTGCTCCTTCAGGGGCGTCGGAATAGTTGAATTCTACCGTCACAACAGCGCCGACCTCCAGCAGTACCGCCTGCTCGTCATCGGCAACGCTGATCGAAAAGACCGGATCGCTTACGATGTTTTCGGCTTTAGGTGCGTCGTTGAATTGGAAATAATAGCAGGTATTTCCGTTCACCACCGCGCTGCGCAGGGTGGCAATGGTTCCGGTAACAAAGGAATCGGGGTTGGCTTGTTCTACAAGACCCTTATCAGCCAGCTTTTCAACGTACAGTTTTTCACATTCTTCCAAAGTATCGGCAGCGACTACGATCTGATACTGTTGAACGTTGACCATAGCGTACATCTTCACCAGGTTGCTGGCATCCTTCAACGCCATAAAGTAGGTGGGCTCCTCTGCCACGTTCAGCAACAGCGGGAAGGTGGCGGTATACCGCATCTCCTGCACCTGACCCTCGGCAGATGCCATGGCGGAGTATTCCTCGGCACCGGCTACTGAATAGAACTTGGTCTCTTTGGTGCGCTGGTTGGAGAGGATGAAGCCGATATTGGATTCATCTGCCGCCACGCTGGTGACGCCGGTATACATATAAACGTCGTCGCCTTGAGCCATATAGTTATAGCCGTCGGTGGTGACGCGACAATCCTTTTGGGTAAAGACGGAGTTCCAGAAGCCGTTGACCAGAGTGCCGTAGTAATCGTACTGCTCGATGATCAGCTCAGCGTTATACACACGGTCTACCCAGCTGGGGATCTCGCTCACGTCATAATAGGTGCACTCGCCGTTGATGGCGTTGACCAGCACGGCACCCTCGATATCGCGGCCGCCGTAAAGGCCGATGGTAAATTTATAGGTGGGGCAGATCCAATAGGGGGTGCCATCCTCGTTGACCTCGAAGGTCTCGTCGGCAAAGATCTTGGTGGGATATCTGAACCGCAAATGGCGGTCCAGGTAACGGCCGAAATGCTCGGCGGTGGAATACTTCATGCCCTCTTCAAGACGAACCAGCT
>CAYLIT010000268.1:0-2074 GCA_964383835.1 uncultured Eubacteriales bacterium | reverse complement strand
ATTTATTATTTATTCTTTATACTCTATTCTTTATTATTTTAAAAAATTGTTCATAAAAAAATTGCGCTTGGGTGTTGACTTTCCCTGCAAAACATGGTAAAGTATCATTGTTAGCACTCGGAAGTTGAGAGTGCTAAATTTTTGAAAGGTAGGTACGCAGATGAAGGATCGTTTAAATCTGATCCTGAAGGCCGTCGTTGAGGCGTACGTGGATACCGGCGAGCCGGTCTCCTCCAAGCTGATCCTGGTGCGTGCGGGGCTGGAGGTCTCTTCCGCCACGGTTCGCAACGACCTTGCGTGGCTGGAGCGGGAAGGGTACCTGGAGCAGCCCCACACCAGCGCAGGGCGGGTGCCTACCGAAAAGGGCTATCGGTATTACGTGGACTGCCTGCTGCAGGCACCCCTGGTGCCGGTGGAGCGTGCGGCAGATATCGAGGCCGCCATGGAGGATCCCACCGGGAACGTGGACGAGTTTTTGAAGCACGCCCTCTCCCGGTTTTCCGAGATCACCGGCTATACCACCGCCGCCGTCATGGCCCATTCCGACGAGGATCGCATCATCAAGGTGGAGCTGATCAAGACCGCCGATAACTGCTTGAACCTGGTGGCCATCACCCGCAGCGGGACGGTGAAAAACAGCGTTTGCCGTTTTTACTTCCTGGCCGATGACGAGGATATCAACGCCTTATCGGAGCTGCTCAACGGCTTTTTGGGGGACGTGAGCTTCGCCCGACTGACCGACGAGGATTTCGCCACCTTAGAACGGCGGCTGTCGGCTCTGCATCAGGGCTGGAACTTCGTGGCAGGGGTGGTCAAAAACATGGTGGACTCCATCCGCAACCCCAAGGTGTTCGTATCGGGGCAGAGCAATCTGCTCTCTCACCCCGAGTTCTACGAGGTGCACAAGGTGCAGAACGTCATGCGTTTCCTGGGGCATGAGGACGAGGTACGTTCTCTTTTGGGCAATCAGTCGGGCAACGAGCTTTCCATCGCCATCGGCACCGAGATCGCCGGTATCAACTTCAGCGAGATGGGGCTCATCGTCCGCAAATACGGCAGTAAGTCCGGCTTCGGCGCCATCAGCCTGTTAGGCCCCAAGCGGATGGACTACGGCGCCAACGCTTCGCAGGTGGAATATTTCGCGAAATGTATTGAACAATATTTAAAAGACAGGGAGGGATCCTGATGGACGAAAATAAAGAAAAGGTTGCCGCCGAGGCTACCGAAGAAAAAGAAGTAAAACCCAAGCCCAAAAAGAAAAACAAATGGGAAGAAAAGTACAACGAAGAGCACGATCAGTATTTGCGGCTTTACGCCGAGTACGATAACTACCGCAAGCGCACCGCCAAGGAAAAGGATCGGCTGGTGGGCGACGGAGTCGCCAAGGCGGTGGGTGCGATCCTGCCCGCCATCGACAATCTGGAGCGGGCCATCGCCGCATCGGAGGACGACGGCGGCATGAAGAGCGGCGTGGAGATGACCCTGCGCCAGCTTCTGGAGTCCCTCAAAAACATTGGGGTGACTCCCATCGGCGAAGCGGGCGAGCCATTCGACCCCAACCGCCACGAAGCCATTATGCACGTAGAAGACCCCGCGCTGGGGGAGGACGTTATCGTCGAGGTGTTCCAGCGTGGGTATCTATATAAAGAAGAAATCGTTATCAGACCCGCAGTCGTCAAGACTGCCAACTAAGGAGGAAATGACTATGAGCAAGATTATCGGTATCGACTTAGGAACCACCAACAGCTGCGTAGCAGTGATGGAGGGCGGCGAGCCCACCGTCATCGCCAACAGCGAGGGCGCAAGAACCACCCCGTCGGTGGTGGCCTTCAGCAAGACCGGCGAGCGGATGGTGGGTCAGCCTGCCAAGCGCCAGGCGGTCACCAACCCCGATCGCACCATCGCATCCATCAAGCGTGATATGGGCTCTGCCCGCCGCATCAACATCGACGGCAAGGACTACTCTCCCGAGGAGATCTCCGCCTTCACCCTCATGAAGCTGAAGGCCGACGCCGAAGCCTTTTTGGGTGAGCCCGTCACCGAGGCGGTCATCACCGTTCCCGCTTACTTCAGC
>CAYLIT010000267.1:0-2106 GCA_964383835.1 uncultured Eubacteriales bacterium | reverse complement strand
GCTATCACCAAGGTTGCCGCTCTGGCTTACCTGATGTTCAACCTCTACACCCCTCCCTGCTTCGCTGCCATCGGTGCAATGAATTCCGAGATGAAGAGCAGCAAGTGGCTGTGGGGCGGTATCGGCCTGCAGCTGGCTGTCGGTTATACCGTAGGCTATCTGGTATATACCATTGGTACTCTCTTTACCGCTCCCGCTTCTTTGAATGTTGGCGCTGCCATCGGTGGACTGATCGCCGTGGCTGCAATGGTTGCTGTTATTGTCTTCCTTTGCATCCGTTCCGAAGAAAAGCTGAAGAAAGAATATGAACTGAAGAGCAAAGTAGGAAGTGCTAAATAATGCTTGAAAATATCATTATCATTGCGGTTCTTTTGCTGATCGTCGGCGCCGCCGCATGGTATGTGGTTCGGGCGAAACGCAAAGGACAAAAGTGCATCGGCTGTCCCCACGGCAAAAGCTGTAGCGGCAGTTGTTGCGGCGAAAAGAAATAAAAAAATACGGCTTGGCTCGTCCAAGCCGTATTTTTTTATCGAAACTCTTTAAAAATGTAAAATAGTATGTTATACTGTCTATAATTTAAGAAAAAGAAACGAAAAGAGGCCCCTTATGCGCAAAACAAAAATTATCTGCACCATCGGACCTGCCTGCGAAAATGCAGAGGTTCTTGAAAATATGTGCCGTAACGGCATGAACGTAGCCCGGCTCAATTTTTCCCACGGTACTCATGAAGAGCACAAGACCAAGATCGATCTGATCAAGGCGGTGCGGGAAAAGCTGGAGCTCCCTATTCCCATTATGCTGGATACCAAGGGTCCGGAATACCGCATCAAGACCTTTAAGGATAAAAAGGTCACCCTCGCCGAAGGGGATCGATTCATCTTTACCACCGCCGACGTGGAAGGGGATCATGAGCGTGTTTCGGTCAATTATAAAAATCTTCCCCGGGAGCTTTCGGTGGGGGATATCATCATGGTCAATAACGGACTGGTCAAATTCCAGGTGGATGCCATTGAAGATCGTGAGATCCTGACGACGGTGATTGCCGGCGGTGAGATCTCGGATCGTAAGAGCATGAACTTCCCCAATAAGGTATTAAAGCAAATCTATTTGAACGAGCACGATCAGGCGGATCTGCTTTTCGGTATTGAAAACGGCGTTGATTTTGTGGCGGCGTCCTTTGTATCCTGCCGGGAGGACGTGGAGGCGGTTCGTTCTTTCCTTGATAAGAACGGGGGCGAGGACATTGACATTATTGCCAAGATCGAAAACCGTTCCGGTGTGGATCATATCGATGAGATCTGCGAGGTGGCAGACGGGATCATGGTCGCCCGTGGCGATCTGGGGGTGGAGATCCCCTTTGTGGAGGTTCCGTCGGTACAGAAATATCTGATCAGTAAGTGCCGCCTTTTGGGTAAGCGGGTCATCACCGCAACGGAAATGCTGGAATCGATGATCCATAATATCCGTCCCACCCGGGCCGAGATCTCGGACGTGGCCAATGCGGTGTACGACGGTTCTTCGGCGGTGATGCTCTCGGGCGAGACCGCCGCAGGCAAATATCCTGCAGAGGCGGTCAAAAACATGGCCGAGATCGCAGAATTTACCGAAAAGCATATCGACTATAAGCAATGGTTCCGTTCCACTGATTATAAGATCAAAAACAATCTGGATGCCATCTCCCATTCCACCTGCTCCATGGCCATCGACCTGAATGCCAAATGTATCGTAGTCAATTCCATGACCGGGCAGACTGCCAGAATGGTCAGCCGTTTCCGGTGCCCCACCGATATCATCGGTGCGACCACCAACGTGCGTGCCTGGCGGCGGTTAAATATGAGCTGGGGCGTTACGCCGATGCTGTGTGAACAGTATCCCTCCTTAGAGGTGGTATTTTATCAGGCCGAGCAACAGGCTAAAAAATTACTGAATCTGCAACCCGGGGATCATATCGTTATGACCGGCGGTCAGATCAACGGCCCTGCAGGGAATACCAATACCATTAAGATAGAAACTATTAAATAGAAAATGCGACCCGATGGGTCGCATTTTTACAGACTGTCAAAAAACCACTGTTTTCAGTAAGCGAAAACAGTGGTTTTTCTGTAT
>CAYLIT010000266.1:0-2111 GCA_964383835.1 uncultured Eubacteriales bacterium | reverse complement strand
TGACCGTCGCAGGCGTACCAAGCCGTTTTGAGCCCTTTGGGGAAGAATTTTAAGCCGTCCTCATCGATGATCAAGGCCACCTCCGGCTTGAGGGGTTCAACGGTCTGCTCTGAGGCTAACTCGTCGTGCTTTTGGATGACCTCCATCATCTTCGGGTGGTCAAACCAGCCGCCGAACATATCAAACCACCAGATGCCGTTCATACCGGTCAGCACCCTTGCGGAGGTGCGCATCAGATTGGAAACGGAATCCTCCACGTTATCGGGGCCCAGCCAGATGCCGGGGCGGGTGTAATACCGGTTGTCCGGCACGATATGGGGCAGGGGCACAGCGGGATTTTGGGTCAGGCAGGTGCGGATATCCCCTTCGCTGACAAAGAGCTTGCCATGCAGATGGATGGAATCCTTGGCTGTGGTATAAGGCCAGCCGGGGGCGTGACCGTGAGTGGTAGCGATAAAATCCACGTAGGGGGAGCGGATCAGATCGTAAAGATCGTTATGATTGCGGTCGGCACGGGGGTTGGACAGGATATAACCGTAAAATACGCCGGTCAAGAGGGTGTTATCGGTGTAGTCCTTAACCTTTTTACAGAACCACTCGATGGTCTCAATAAAGAGCTGTGCGCAGTAATCATAGTAATCCAGCACGTCCTGCTCCCGCTTGGGATCACGGATGATGCCGTTCAGTACCCAATGGCGGCGATGGACGGCAGGAATGGTGATGGCATCTATTGCGGGATGGTTGGTGTTCCATGCCTCATTTATTCCGTCGAGGGAACCGTATTTTTCAACCAGCCAGTTGCGGAAGCTTTTCTGGTTGTTTTCGGAATAATCCACGTCGCCCATCCCCAGCTCCCGACCGTGGTAGGTCCACTCTTCGGTGGAGCCGGAGGCAATGTGATAGCCGATGACACACTCCTTCCACTTGGAACCGTTGATATGATCGATCAAGGCTTTTAACGCGCCCCACATATCATCCCGCCATTTTTGGGAGGCAAAGCTTTCACGAACAGCCTCGCCCCGACGGTTGCGGCACAGCTCCTCGGGATATTTTTCTTCCCACCAGGTAGGGGTGGAAAGATAGACACGCAGAATGATATAGGCACCCGTTCCTCCGGGGGCTATATCTTCCAGGGTGCGGTCGATCTCTGAAAAATCATACCGATTCTCCCCAATGAAGTAACTGGGGGTGAAGGGACGCAGACCCGCCAGATTGTTGATGCCCTGATCGCAGGCATAAGCGCCGAAGAAAAAGATGCGGGCGCCCTGTTCCCGGAATTTGGGGAGCTGACCGGAATGGGGATTATAGGTCATGATGCCGGTGGGCTCAACAAGCTCACCGTTTATATTAAAGACGGTACGGCCGTTTTTTTGATCAAGCTTTGCGTTCATTTCACGAAACTCCTTTGGTTTGATATTTTTATTATAAGAGTTTTTCTTGAATATAAAAGAGGATATGTTACTAAAAAGCGGAACGATTCTACTGCAAAGTGTAACTGCGACTTTTATTATAAAATGTGGCGAAGAAAAAACAACCTACAGTTTGTGGAGTCTTTTGACGCGCTGGGAGACTGCTAAAAAATGGAGTGGCTTTGCCACTCCATTTTTGATGCTTTTATTCAACCGGCTTCAGATTCCAGATATTCTCGGCATACTCGGTGACCGCGCGGTCGGAGGCGAAGATGCCTGCTTTGGCGATGTTCACCAGCGACATACCGTTCCATTTGAGGGTATCACCGTAAATCTCGTTGATCTTGGCCTGTGCGACCTTATAGGCGTTGAAATCGGCCAATACCATATAGGGATCGGGCCCGATGAGGTAACGGACGATGGACTCAAAGTTCTTACCGCCGATGCCGTCCCTGAGGATGGAGTCTAAAAGGTCGCGCATATGGGGATCGTTGCGGTAGAGCTGGTCGGGATGATAACCCTCGGCCTTCCACTTATTGACCTCGGGGGTGGTGAGGCCGAAGAGGAACATATTCTCGTCGCCCACCTGCTGGTGCATCTCCACATTGGCGCCGTCCAGGGTACCCAGGGTCACAGCGCCGTTGATCATCAGCTTCATGTTGCCGGTGCCGGATGCCTCCTTGCCGGCAATGGAGACCTGCT
>CAYLIT010000265.1:0-2129 GCA_964383835.1 uncultured Eubacteriales bacterium | reverse complement strand
GGATGCTTTCTATGCTTATAAAGCATGGCTTTCCGACGAGCCCTTCGTACACCTGTGCGGTAAGCGCTACGTAGATCGTGTGGAGGACGTGACCCGTGTGACCGTTTACTCCAACCTCCCCGAGGTAGAGCTGTTTGCCAACGGCGCTTCTTTGGGCAAAAAACAGAGCGCTGAGCACTTTTTCTACTTCGACGTCCCCAACGTCGGCACCACCGAGTTGGCGGCTGTAGCGGGCGAATTTGAGGACAAGAGCACCATTCGCAAGGTGGAGACCTTTAACGAAGAATACCGCCTTAAAGAGAAGGGCGCCATCCTCAACTGGTTCGATATCGATGCTCCCGAAGGCTATCTCTCTTTGAATGATAAGATGAGCGACGTCATCGGCACCATGCAGGGCAAGCTGCTGTTTATGGGCCTGATGGGCAAAATGATGGGCGGCAAGGGTAAGGACGGCAAGATCGAGGCCATGGGCTTTGAGGTCGGTCCCGAAATGATGGCCATGATGGGCGGCTTCACCGTACTGCGCCTGTTCACCCTGATGGGCGGCATGATGGACGTCAAGTTCACCAAGGAACAGTTGCTTGATATTAACGCAAAGCTGAATAAAATTAAACGCCCCAAGAAAAAATAAATAACACGTGCCCCTTGCCAATCGGCAAGGGGCACTTTATAATATAAGGTGAGTGCAATGACCGAGCAAGTAGTTCGATACATTCGTGAGATCTTTGATATCAGCGGATTTTTCCCGCCTATCACATGAATAAGACCCACTGGATCACCGTCCTTTTGGACGGCTCGGTGTCTTTGGAAGAATTGGCACCGCTGATCCATGAAAGCTATGATCTGATCGAAACAAAAACAAGAGAAAATATAAATAAACGCGAGGAATAACCGTCATGCAAACCTACGAACGAAAGAAAAAAGAAACGATGCCGGTGTTGGCCATCTGCTACGATTTTGATAAGACCCTCTCGCCGGACGATATGCAGGCTCAAGGCTATATCCAGTCGGTGGGCTACGATGTGCAGGATTTCTGGCGGGAATCCAATGTTTTGGCAGAGGCCAACGATATGGATCAGAACCTGGCCTATATGTATAAAATGATGGAAAAGGCCCGGGGCAAGCTGCTGTTTACCAAGTCCACGCTGGAGGAATACGGTGCCGGCGTACGGCTGTTTCCCGGCCTGCCTGAATGGTTCGAGCGCATTCGTCAATACGGCCTGGAGCACGGCGTTATCGTGGAGCATTATATTATCTCCTGCGGGCTGAAGGAGATGATCGACGGCACCGAGCCGGGCAGAAACGGGGCCTTCGAAAAGATCTACGCCAGTTCCTTTTACTACGACGATTACGGCGTGGCCCTCTGGCCCGCGCAGGTGGTCAACTATACCAATAAAACGCAGTTTTTGTTCCGCATCAGTAAGGGCGTGCTGGATGTTAACGACCCCACCGTCAACGATTACTTCGCTCCCAGCGAGATCCGCGTGCCCTTCCGCAATATGGTTTACATCGGCGACAGCGATACCGACGTTCCCTGCATGAAGCTGGTCAACTCCTACGGCGGTCACTCCATCGGCGTGTATCACGACGACCGAACCAAGGTCCTCAAGATGATGCGGGAGGGCCGCATCAAATACTTCGCCCCCGCCGACTATAACGACGGCACCGAACTGGATCACCTGCTCAAGACCATCATCTGCCGCACCGCCGCAGGTGAGGCGCTGGAGGAGCTGCACTACCGTTGCCAGGAAGGAGAAGCCGAGCGCGGGAAAAGTTGAACTGATTGAACGGGCTGAAATGTATTTAAAATCGCTGGGTGAAGGCGTCCACCCGGTGACCGGGGCGTCCATCCCCGGGAACTCTCCCCGTGAGACTGTCAAAAAAGTCCCCGATCGCAGAAAAATAAAACATCATGCAACCTCTGCCTCCCTGTGGTTTATACAAAATTGATGCTTTAACGATTTTTGCGATAGCCATTCTTTGGGCAGATTCCATGGATCGATTCAGTAAAATGAAGCGGGAATCTTTATCGAGGTCATCTTGGATCCTGGAATAACGGTATTTGCGGGGTGGTAAAGGTAAACACCACAAACAGCACGCCGATCAAGCAGAGGATTCCAAAGGCAAGC
>CAYLIT010000264.1:0-2141 GCA_964383835.1 uncultured Eubacteriales bacterium | reverse complement strand
GCAGTGCGCCGGTGGTTGCCGAGATCGCCAAGGACATGGGTATCCTGACCGTTGCCATCGTGACCAAGCCCTTTGGCTTTGAGGGCCGTATGAAGCTCAGAACCGCCGAGGCCGGTATCGAAAAGCTCCGCGCTCACGTGGATAGCCTGATCATCATCCCCAACGAAAAACTGAAGGATGTTTCCGCTGAGCGGATCACCCTGCTGAATGCCTTCCAGGTGGCAGATGACGTTCTGCGCCAGGGCGTACAGAGCATCTCCGATCTGATCTTGATCCCGGGTCTTGTCAACGTGGACTTTGCCGACGTGCATAAGATCATGAAGGACGCCGGTAACGCGCACATGGGCGTAGGCCGTGCCTCCGGTAAGGATAAGGCCGTCAATGCCGCCGCTATGGCCATCTCCAGCCCCTTGTTGGAGACCTCCATCGACGGTGCCACCGGCGTGATCTTCAATATCACCGCCTCCCCCGATATCGGGATGGACGAGGTGGACGAGGCCAGCCGTATGGTCGAGCAGGCCGCTCATCCCGATGCCAACATCATCTGGGGTGTGGCCCTCAATAACGACCTGGATGATGAGATCATCGTCACCGTGATCGCCACCGGCTTCCCTTCCTCCGAGCCCTCCAAAAAGGGTCTGATGGCAGATGAGCCGATCCTGGCCTTCCCCGGCACTGCCCTCGAAGAAGAAAAGGAAGAAGATCAAGAGGAAGAACTGAACTTCCTGGATCTCTTTGCAAACCTGGGTGAGTAAATATTTCTGCCGCCTCAAAGAGGCGGCAGTTTTTTAAGGAGAATGATATCGTGATCTGTCAACGTTGCGGAACGGAATATGAAAACGAAGAGCGGATCTGCCCCCGCTGTTATTACGGGCGTCCCAAAAAGAAAAAGAATCTACCCAAATGGTTCAAGCCGGTGGCCTGGACCGTGGGTTGCCTTTTAGTGGTGGGCGCCGTTGCCTGGGGGATGATCTCGTATTATTTGAGAAGCACCTGGATGGAGGGCTCCTGGGAGGGCTCCAGCCTGGCCATCACCTTTAATACCGAGGACGATATGTTCCTGCTTTCCAACGGTGATAACGTAGTTTCCGGCACCTTTATGGTGGACCGCGATGCCTTCACCCTCACCGATGAGGAGGGCAAGATCTACGTTTACCGCTATGTGCGGATGGGCAATAACCGGGTGGAGCTTTCCTTCACCGAGGGCGGTGAGGTCGTTCGGGTGGTGCTGGAACGCGTCCAGTACGAGGAATTCGAGGATTACGACGAGTAAAACTAAAAAAACAGCGCTGTGTAGAGAGCTCTACGCAGCGCTGTTTAGTTGATCATTATTTGTTTTTCGCAGTGTTCAGCGCGTATTGCACCAGCTCGTCCTTTTCGATGACGGTATCGTGCAACACGGCGGCGTCCTTCAAACCGGCCAGGTTCTTGGGAATGGGCAGACCGCTGACCTTAGAGAGCTGCTCCAGGCAGTCGAATTCATCGGCGGCGGGGGTCTCACCCAATGCTTCCAGAACCGCGTGGGGGAACTTGAAGGGGGAGGCGGTGGAAAGGACGATCACCGCCTCGGCGGGATGGGCCTTGCTGTATTCCTCGCTGACCGCCCAAGCTACGGCGGTGTGGGTGTCCATCAGATAGCCGTACTCCTCCCAGACTGCCCGAATGGTGGCGGCGGTCTGCTCGTCGTCGCAGTAGCCGGCACCGAACTCGGCGTCGATCTTCTCCCGCATGGCGGCGGGGATCTCGTAAGAGCCCTTTTCGTTCAGCCGTTGCATCAGGGAGGCCACCAGCTCGCTGTCACCGTCGCTCATCATGAAGAGCAACCGCTCCAGATTGCTGGAGACCAGAATATCCATGGAAGGAGAGGTGGTCTTGTAGAAGGGGCGCTGACGGTCGTAGACGCCCTTCTCAAAGAAATCGGTCAGAACCTTATTCTTATTGGAGGCACAGATCAGCTTGTTGATGGGCAGGCCCAGCTTTTCGGCAAAGTAACCGGCCAGAATATCGCCGAAGTTACCGGTAGGCACCACAAAGGTCACCGGATCGCCCACGGCGATCTTTTCTTCCCGTACCAGGTCGGCGTAGGCCTTGAAGTAGTATACTACCTGGGGCGCTAAGCGGCCGATGTTGATGGAGTTGGC
>CAYLIT010000263.1:0-2168 GCA_964383835.1 uncultured Eubacteriales bacterium | reverse complement strand
TTTATAAAGTATGAAGTAGGGAAAGAAGATCACTCTTTCCCTATGTTCTTTTTATTACGACTTCGGGGTGTTTTGACGAAATCTGCACTCTTTTTTGACACGCTGAACCCAAGCCATTAGGCTTGGGTCGTTTCCTTTTCAACGACCGGTTCAAGCGTTCAACAACTGCAGATAACGGACGGCATCAAATACTCGTACCTTTCCGTCGCTGTTGATATCTGCCAGGTAGGCAGGCAGCTCGGCAACCTGATCGATCACCCGCAGCAGCAGGGTGGCGTCGCCCACAGTGGCGGAGCCGTCACCGTCCAGATCCAACGTCTGCTCATAGGCATTACCGCAGTTGGCACAGAGATAGGTCTTGCTCTCTTCATCCCATGCAAAGGAATGGTCGCAGGGGATAGCATCACCGTTGACAGCCAGCGTATAGATACTGAAGTGATCGGTCGTGAAGGAGGCAACGCCTTCCTCCACCGTCACCTCATGCTCGGTTACCGCGCCGTTTTCGTCCACGTAATAAGCGATCAGATCCTTGCCCTCCAGCTGTTCGCTCACGGGGATCTGCACCTCAAACTCGCCGCTTTCCAGCTCGGTCACATAGTCCAGCTTGGTGCCGGAATAAAGCTTGATATCATAGGTTTCATGCTCTTCCACGGCAAGGCTTTCCATGATGCGGTCGTATTCCTCTCCCTCGGTCAAAGCCTCTACTTCGATCATGGTATCCAAGGGAACCGAGGGATCCTCGGTCAGTACGGTGATCTCAGTGGATACGTCCACGCTCTGATAGGTGGGCGCATCGGTGATCTTAGAGCTATCCTTTACCACCAAAAGATAATACTCATAGCCGTTGATGGTGGTGGTGAAGCAATCAGTATCGTCGGTCAGCCACTCCAAGCCGGTAGCATCTGCAGCAGTATAGCCGGGGGCATAATCACTTTGCTTCCATTCCTCGTAGGTCATGTCGGGATCGGTCTGTTCCCATTCCCATTGGTTGCCCAGATAATGCTGGTACCAGATCACGTCGATGACCGAGCCGGCATTTTCCAACGTCACCTTACCCTCGCCCAGATAAGAATCGATACGGCTTTGGGCCGCCGCCAACAGATCGGTGGTATCGTCGGGTACGTAGATAATATGCTCGGCTCTTGCACCCATATCCATAGCGCCATAAACCGTATCACCGTATTTGAACTCAGCAATACCCGCCGTTTCGGTCATGAAGTAGTCGCCGCCACCCATGCGGGCATCCAGACGAAAGTTCTTATAACCGATATATTCTTTAAGCTCTTTGGAATAGTTGATGAGATTGTTAACGTTATACTCATCGTTTTCCTCGGTGCAGGTCAGCCAGTAGTTGATCAGCTCCAGGTCATTGACAGTATAGTAATAGGGGAGAGTCCAATCCTCTTCCTCAATATACTCACCCTTGGGCAAGGTTTCGATCAAGGCATCCACCTGCTCCTTGATGGCGGCATCGCATACAAACTCCAGCGTAATCAAATGGGTCTCCAGCAAACCACCGTCCGGACTCGTGCGGGAAACGTACATGGTATGATTTTCTATATCATAAGTTTCGCCGAAAAATGCGTAAAGCTGCTCGCTCCAATCGGGGGTATAGGCATAGGTATTGCTCAGCATATCGATCAGGTAAGCAACATCCAGCTCGGTCTGCGGCTCGTAGCGCTTGCCCTGCAACACCCCGTTTTTATCGGTGAGGGTGAATTCCTCCTATTTAAAAATGAGGCTCCTTATGTTTTGATTATAGCACGCTCTTTTTTATTTTACAACCCCCGCTCTGTGTGATATACTGTTTATTGAGGTGATAATATGCTCTTTTTTAAATCAAAAGCCGAAAGGGAATTGGATTTCATTTTTGCCGAATTAAAAAACTTTCTTTCCAATAATTATAAGGATGCCGCCCACGATTGCCGCAAAATGTTAGGCCAAAAGACCGAAGAATACTATACGGCAGGTAAAATCAACCGCACACAATACAATAAGTATATGGAAATCTATAAAAAGTACACCAAACTGATGGAAAACTACCATCACTAAAGGCAACCGCCCCAACCTACTCGGTCGGGGCGGTTTTTTCCACCAGCTTGATCAGTTGCTTTGTAAAGGGCAGCAGCAGGGCAGTAGCGGTGACGTTAAAGAGGGTGTGAATGACG
>CAYLIT010000262.1:0-2174 GCA_964383835.1 uncultured Eubacteriales bacterium | reverse complement strand
AGCAATCATTCAGCGCTTCGGCAGAGCCTTCCATATCGATATCGTCAGTAATATAGACGGTCTGCGCAGTAGTGAGGCTGCCGAAAACGGTAGCCAGCTGCTGCATCTCCGCTTTGGTGGAAACGGTGTAGCCATCCCACTCGGGATATTTCTTATACAGGTTGATGGAAATAGCGTCAGAAAGGACGAATTCCTCCAACAGAGCCAGATCTGCCTGAGCCGCCGCGTTATTGGCGTAAGCATTGGCACCCTGAGGATCGCTTTCGGAATCAGCGATCTTGGTCTCGATGGCAGTCAGCAGGTCTGCCAGGGTACCGGTATAGGTGGTGCCGGTATAGGTGTAGTTCTCTGCACCGTCGGCTCTCATTTCGGCGACTGCAGCCTTGATACCATCCAACTGGAGCTCTGCGGAGATCAGATCTACATTGATCTCAAAATCAGCAGGGGCTGCGTTGACGGACAAAACGCCCTCAGCGACAGATGCCAGAGCACTATCGGCGGCAACCACCTCATAGCCCTCAATGGTCTCTTGGTGCAATTCATCCAATCCAATGCTTTCGCCTACGTTAACATAGCTCACATACTCAACGCCATAGAAATCCAGAACGACCTTGACGGTAGCATTGCTCGCGGAACCAACTACGGTCTCTTCGTCATCAACGGTATAGTAGATACGGCCGTAATCGCCGGCATGGTTTGCGTTCAAAAGGTAAGCCAGCTCGCCGGAGGCTTCAGCACCGCTGTTCAATGACTCGCCTGCGTTGTTCAACACTGTCGAATTGGCTTCGGAGCCGGATGCCCCAAAACGCGTTCCGACTGCGTAGCAGTTTTCAACGGTGGTTACTACATCGGTCCCCTGCGCCGTTCCGCTTTTTGCTATGGCACCAACATAGTATGCATTGGTGCTGGTCTTAATCAGCTCTCCGGCATTAAAGGAGTTGAGGATCGTATTATTTAAACCATAGTTGATCCACTCTGCCAGACCGACTGCTCTACCGGTATCATTATTTTTCATGGTACCGGAGTTGCTACAGTTGATCATCACAAGACCCTTATCCTGACGTCCGAAGACAGAGATGGACGAAACTGCTTTGCCGTAGCCCGCCGTATTCAGCGAATTTCCGACGGTGGAATTGGTAAATTCCAAGGATGCTTCGTTGTGACAGTTAATGAACGTACAAGACGCATCACCTTTGCCCATGAACACACCGCTGTAAAATTCCATGGTCTTCGTTTCACCGGTATTATAGCCCGAGCAATCGTACTTGAAGGAGCAGCTGGAATCTACGGTCAGATCACGGACGGTAGCACCGCTGCCGGTACAGATCAGACCCGTACGACAGTAGTTGCCATTGGTGATCCATCCAAGGGTAAGATCCACGACCAAGCCCTTAATGGAATAGCCCTGACCCTGAATGGTGCCTTTAAACACCGCACCCGACTTACTGGACGCATAATTGTTAAAGAAAAGATCTCTTTGGCTGGTGAGCGTACGGGTCTCACCGCCGAAATCAATATCGTTGGTAAACCAAAGGGTGATCCCCTCGAAGGTCTGATATGCATTACCGACAGGGGTGCCGCTACGCTTATTACTATCCTTCGCGGCAGCGATCCAGTCAGCGGCATCGGTGATGGCATAGTCAGTAGCCGTATCGGAAGCGGTACGATTCTTGTACGCCTTCAGGTTCGCCGGAGCAGTCGGCATCACATAGTCGCCTTCCGCCGCAACAGCAGGCAGCACGAAGCAGGTAAACATCGATACCAGCATCAGTACTGTTGCGATCGCAGAAAGCACTCTCGTTCTTCTTGTGACCATAGTCATTTCCTCCTAAAAAGAAGATTTTTATATCAGGGCAGGCTCCATCAAGGGGACTACCCCAGCATTATGTTAACATTGTAGCACATTCTGCCGCTCTTTAACATTATTTTATGTTGCTTTTATTAAACAATTTGTGACATTTCGCCAAAACCAAGGACGCTTCGGCGAGAAAGGTCCGGAGCATAAAGAAAGAGCGCAAGCCTTTCGGCTTGCGCTCTCAGATATTTGGTTTTACAGTTCGACGGTCCAGCCGTTGAGGTAACGGAGCAGATGGAGCACGTCGTTGATGTTGACCTCGGGAGCGAACTGGCCGTCGCCCAGATCAGCGCCGTCGCCTTCGTCGGTCAGATCGGCC
>CAYLIT010000261.1:0-2176 GCA_964383835.1 uncultured Eubacteriales bacterium | reverse complement strand
GATCTGCCATTTCTCATTCTCCTTTGTTTTTTTAAAATTTTACTACATTTTTGTTTCAAAAGCAATCCATATCTGCTATAATTTTTTAAAAGGAGTGATTTTATGAAAGCATTCGCAGACGTTCACGTTCACAACTACCTTTCAAACTGCAGCAAAGACCGGCTGGCCTCTGCCGGGAACTATATAAAGCGATATGCAGAGCTTGGGATCAAGGTTTTAGGCTTTGCCAATCACACCTGGGATGCCCGGGTGGAGGGCGCAAGCGGCTGGTACCATAAGCAGACCATAGAATTTGCCACACAGATCAAGCATCAGATCCCCGAGGACACCCGGGGTGTCAAGGTGCTGATCGGTGCTGAAACGGAATACTGCGGCATGAGTAAGACCCTTGGCATGAGCCCCGAGGGCGCTAAGGAACTGGACTTTTTGCTGATCCCCCACAGCCACGTGCACATGGTCAATTTCGTCATGGAGGATCCCACCCCCTACGCCGAAGCACGCAAAGACCTGATCGCCCGGCTGATGCAGATCGAAGGCATGACCGAGGAGCAGGCGAACTCTTGGGTCAAGCCGCTCCGCGAGCCTGCTCTGCGCCCCTTTGTAAAGGAGCCCTACACCGAATGGCCCGCCTATCTTGCTGATTTTTTGGTGAATAGCTTCGATTCCCTCATGGAGCATCCGGATCTTCACGAAATCTCAAAGACCACCCCCGTTTCCATCGCCCACCCCTTCCAGCCGGTGGGGTACGTACAATATCGGGAGGATGCGATCGCTCTGATCCCCGACGAGACCTTTGCTAAACTATTCACCAAGGCCGCAAAGCTCGGCGTGGGTCTGGAGATCAACACCGCCTGCACCTCTCCCCAGCTTCTGCGGATGAACCAAATCGCAAAAGCCCGGGGCTGTAAATTCACCTTGGGCAGTGATACCCACTCCATCGAAGGTGCCGCCGCCATCTTCAAAACCGATGCCGCTACCGATGCCCTGGAACTGACCCAAAACGATTTGATGGACTTCCTTCAGGTCTGATTTTTCGCACCACAAAGCCAAAAACGCCACGGTGTAATTTTACACCGTGGCGTTTTTTTATTTACTTTGGAGCCATTCTAAACGCATAGCGATCGCCAGGCCGAAGGCCTCCACGTCTTGTTGTTCATAGCATTTCTTCAAGCACTTAGAAAACTCCTTGTCATCCGACGTGATTTTTGAAAAACTCTCCACCAAATCGAAATTCACCAAGCACCATTTCATCACGTCCCGATAAAAAGTCCCACCATACTCCGTAATGCCCGGAATCGGCAAATATCGTGCAATATATTGGGCCATTTCGGCCTCGTAATTTTTAAAACGATCTTCGGACATTCCGTTTTCCTCCAAATAAAAAAGTGCGCAGCCGAAGCCACGCACCGAAAAATGCACAGCCCCATTTGCTGCGACACAAATTTCGGACATACAGAACAAGTATGCGAAAAAGAGCATGCATTTTTACCAAAAGGTAAATGCATACTTATTCTGCACATATAGTCCGTTCATCTATTCAATTTGTGTCGCAGTTTTAGTGTACCATCATTTTCAAAAAAATGCAAGCCGTAATCCAAAAGAATAAAACCGAAGAAATCCGCCCATTGGGCGGATTTCAACCTGATTTATTCTTTATTATTTGTTATTAATTACTTTTTCGCCTTGGTTTCGATGACTTCCTTGATCAGAGCGATGAAGTCTTCCACAGGCATGGAGCCTAAATCGCCATCGTGGCGGCTACGTACCGAAACGGTACCGGCCTCAGCCTCTTTTTCACCGATGATGACCATGTAAGGGATCTTCTGCAGCTGAGCCTCACGGATCTTATAACCGATCTTCTCGTTCCGCTCGTCCAGCTCAACTCTGAGGCCCGCATCGCGGAGCTTCCGATAGACCTCAACGGACTTATCCATGGTCCGCTCACTGATGGGCAACACCTTTTCCTGCACAGGTGCCATCCAGGTAGGCAGAGCGCCGGCGTACTTTTCGATGAGATATGCCAAAGTACGCTCGTAGCAACCCAAAGAGGTACGGTGAATGATATAGGGGCGAACCTTCTGACCGTTCTGATCGATATAGGTCATATCGAACTGTTCAGCCAAAAGCTGGTCCACCTGAATGGTAACGATGGTATCCTCTTTGCCGAATACGTTCT
>CAYLIT010000260.1:0-2225 GCA_964383835.1 uncultured Eubacteriales bacterium | reverse complement strand
TTCTTTTGTCATTCTTAACTTAATGACATTGCCGTCAGGGGTTCTTTTTTTATTACTTTTTCCAAGCGGGCTCTTCGGGCAGAAGGGTGTTGAAATAAGCGATGTTGCGCTCTTCCATCTCGCCGGCGTACTTTTCGTTCAGGAAGGCATCGATGCACTCGCCGAACCGTGCCCAGGACTGGGCCTCTTCATCGGGGCAGATGGGATAGAACAGGGCGCCGTTGGCGTGAGCCGCCTCCATATCACCGGGGGCGTCGCCGATCATCAGCACGTGACCTTCGGGATATTGATCCTTCAAAGAAGCAATGATCTGCTTTTTGTTCCCGCTTTCCTGACCCTTAACGGCAGAGATCAGCGGCAGAAGGTCATGCTCGCCCCACTCGCGCTCCAGAGCCAACTGCTGGGTGGCGGAAACGATGACGATATCCGCATCCTTGCTGAGCCGCTCCAGGCTCTCCCGCACGTGGGGGAAGGGCGGAACGCCGTGCACCATATCGCCAACCCGCTCATTGACCTCGATAGACCAATTGAGGGTGGTGCGGATCTCTTCGGATTCGGGATGCTCTTTCAGATACTCCTCCAGACCGGCATTGCTGAGAGGCTTGCCGTCAGCCACGTACTGACGCAGCTCCTTCATGGCGGGGGGAGTAAAATTACGCTCCTTGACCTCGGCTCTCTCGCCCAGCACGTCCAGCGCCTTCAGCAGAGAAAGCAGGCGGTGAATACCGCGGTTCGAAGAATACAGGTTTGCAAAATCCCAAGCGTCACGGGCATACTTGGAAACTGCCTGCAGACCGAAATGCTTGATATATGCAGGGCAGAAACACTCTTTGTGCTTGATCTCCATAGCGTCAAATGCACAACCGTCGGAATCGATACAAACTAAAAACTTTTTGTCGCTCATATATTTAACCTCTTACAGTACGTACTTTTCAAAGGCTTCGGCCAGGCCGTCTTCGGTGTTCAGACCGGTCACAACGTCGGCAACCGCCTTGATATCGTCGGGAGCGTTGCCCATAGCAACACCCAGGCCGCACTTCTGAATGATGGCACGGTCACTGCTGCTGTCGCCGATGGCCATGGTCTCTTCATAAGAAACGCCCAGTTTCTTGAGGATCACGTCAACGGCGGCCAGCTTATCCAGGGTGCAGTGCAAAAACTCCAGGTTGGGGCCGGCACCGGGACGGGTATGACCGATATAGCCGGTGGCGGTGATGGCATCGTACAGCTCCTGCTGCATCTCTTCGGGAATGCCGTAAATGTTCATCTTCTCAAGCCCGATGTTATTCTTTCGGAAATATTCCGAGGGCTTCTCGACGGCGGTGTACCACTCGTCTCTCACGTACCAGACGTGATGAACGGGAACGACGCTCATATCGAAGGGCTCGGTAACGGCCTTTTCAAAATAGATGGTGCCCTCGGCGGCAACCTCGTTATAAAGACCTTTATCCTCCAAAAGCTCCATCAGCTTTGCGCCTTCCTCGGCAGGGATCAGGTCGGTATAAACGCTCTCGCCGGTCTCCTTATCATAGGCGCGGGCGCCGTGGCTGGTGATGAAATACTTCAGACCTTCCTGGGTCAGAAGCTGCGGCGGCATCATGTTGAACACACGGCCGGTGCAAGGGATCACGTGAACGCCTGCCTTGATGGCATCCTGGATCGCCTTCATATTACGCATAGAAACGGCCACCTGGCTATTGCTCAGAAGAGTGCCGTCCATATCCATTAATACTGCGCGGATCTTTTTCATTTTAAATTCCCCTTTACTTGGTTTATTACCTTTACATTATACATAAAAGCCGGGATGGTGTCAATTGGTTGTAAATAAAATATATGGATGGAAGTTGAACCGCCGAAGGCGGTGGTAAGGGACTGTTGTAGAAGCCGGCTGAAATACCGAAGCAGGCAGACACAAGGGATACTCTCCGCCATAATAAAAGAGAGGGCACGAGCCCTCTCTTTTATTATGGCGGAGGAAAAGGGATTCGAACCCTTGTGGGATTGCTCCCAAACGGTTTTCAAGACCGCCTCGTTATGACCACTTCGATATTCCTCCGAATAGCTTATTTATTATAGCGTTATTTGACAATTCTGTCAAGATGCTTTGTTTTTTATAATATGAGCAAATTCAAATAAACATTATTGGTTTTTTGTTATGGTACAATTGATAGGTAACAAATAAAAAGAGAAAAACAACTCAAATGTGATATGATGTTAAGTAACCA
>CAYLIT010000259.1:0-2243 GCA_964383835.1 uncultured Eubacteriales bacterium | reverse complement strand
GGAGAAATGGAGGCCTTGCCGGTAAAGCCAAGCTCCTTGGCCAGAGCCGCATCCTCCTCGATGCCCTCGTCGTCGTTGACGTCGGTAAAGGGGGTGTCGTACACCTCAACCCCTGCGGCACGGGCGGCCACCACTAAGCGGGTACGGGCATACTCGATCTCCCTGCCCTCCTTGGTGCGCTTGCACTGCAGATCGGCGGTGAGGTCCTCGGCACCCAAAAACAGCGCCTGCACCCGCTTGGTTGCCGAAGCGATGGCAAAGGAATTCTCCACACCCAAAGCAGTTTCGATCAGGGGCATCAGCCCCACGGTGTTTTGTTCAAAGCCAAGTTTTTGTTCTAAGGCGGTCACGTAGGCGTCCACCGTCAGGGCATCTGCCGGCTGACCCACCTTGGGCAGGAGAATGAGGTTGGGCTTATAAGGCAGGATGGCGTCTAAATCCGCCTGCCAATAGGGGGTGTCCACCGAATTGATGCGGACGATGATCTCGCACCCCTTAAAGTCCATATACCGCATGGTGTTGCGCACCAGAATTCTGGCCGCGTCCTTCTCGGCAGGAGAAACCGCATCCTCTAAATCAAAGATGACGGCATCTGCCCCTAAGCAATTGCCGTTGATCAGCATATTGGGGTTATTACCCGGCAAAAATAACATACTCCGCCGCATCAGTCCTCCCCCTTTCCACGCAGGATCGCCGTTTCGACCCGTGCCCGGATGACGCACTCCAAAGCGCCCCGGTCTACCACCCGAACCCCGGCATTCTCAACGCCGTTTTCGGCCAGTACCTCACGCACGGCGGCGGTGATCTCTTCACCAAACTGACCGGCCACCACCGATTCCAACTGAATGTCCAGACCGGTTGCAGGCTCGATCTCTACGTAAGCATCGCTGGACTCCATCGTCCCGGCCGATGCCGATCTTTTAATCTCAGCCATCTATATACCCTCTCTTTCAAAAGATATAGTAACAATTTACCTATATTGTATAACACAATCCCATAAAAAGCAATTCTTTTTCAAATTTTATTTGCATATCCCGCAGGATGTTGTATAATAAAGGTAATAAGGATAAGGAGAACGCCATGGAGCTGGAGCTGTCCCCCCGCCTGACGGGAACCAAACTGAATAAATGGCAGGGGCTGTTGCAAAAGACCGCCCTCACCCCCGATACCGACAGCGAGCAGACTGCCCTTTTGTGGGACGGGGAGGATCTGGTGGCCGCAGGCTCACGGAAGGGCAACCTTTTAAAGTGCATCGCCGTAGACCCTGCCCGCCGGGGCGAGGATCTCACCGCCACGGTGCTGACGGCGCTCAGACAAGAGGCCTTTAAGGCGGGGCACCGCCATCTGTTTCTGTACACCAAGCCGGGCAATCAGTATCTGTTCTCATCTCTGTTCTTTTACCCCATCGCCAAGACCCAAGAGGTGCTGTTGATGGAGGATCAACGGGGTGGCATCACCCACTTTTTAGCCACCCTCCCGGAGGATCATGAACCCGGCACGGTGGGCGCCTGCGTCATGAACTGCAACCCCTTCACCTTAGGCCACCGCCACCTGATCGAAAGGGCGGCAAAGGAATGTGACCGGGTGTACGTCTTTGTCCTTTCCGAGGATCAAAGCGAATTCCCCGCCGCCGACCGCCTGCGGCTGGTCAAGGAGGGCACCGTGGATCTCACAAACGTCACCGTCCTGCCCACCGGCCCTTATCTGATCTCTGCCGCCACCTTCCCCACCTACTTTTTAAAGGAGCGGGAAAAGGCAGGTCGGGTGCAATGCCTCCTGGATATCGAGATCTTTACGAAATATTTTGCTCCCCGCTTTTCCATCACCCGCCGCTACGTGGCAGAGGAACCCCTTTCCCCCATGACGGCGCAGTATAACGCGGCACTCAAAGAGCATCTGCCCCCAAAGGGCATCACCCTTTGCGAAATCCCCCGCCTGGAAAAAGAGGGCGTCCCCATCAGCGCCAGCGCCGTACGGGCGCATCTAAAAAACAGCGATTGGGCGCAGATCGAAAAGCTGGTTCCAATCACCACCTTAAATTATCTTAGGGTGAGCAATTAAACTTGAACCCGCCGCAAAGCGGCGTATTTCGGTGCTTTTCACCCAATTTGTTCTCGCAAGGCGGCAGCCTTGCTTCATCCAAATTGAGCAAAAATCCCTCAAAATCTTCTCGCTTTGCGGTCGAAGCTTTTGAAAAGAGTGTTTTTTTGTTCAATCGAGGCATAAAACGCAGCCAATACTGC
>CAYLIT010000258.1:0-2248 GCA_964383835.1 uncultured Eubacteriales bacterium | reverse complement strand
AAACGAGACCCCAATCTCTTGGAGTCTCGTTTCTTATTAACTTAATGACATTGCCGACGGGCTCCTTTTTATTATTCAATAATGGGATAAAGCTGGATGGTGTTTCCGCCGTCCACCACCAGCTCTGCACCGGTGGTATTGCGGGCATGGGCGGCAAAATACCAAACGGCATCTGCCACGTCCTCTCCCACCGCCACGTCATGCAGCGGAGTAAAACGAGAAGGTACGTTCTTATAAAACTCGGGATTCTTTTCCCAACGGTCGGTCTTGATCATGCCGGGCAGTACCGCATTGACCCGAATATTATATTTACCGAGATCCAATGCCAAAGCACGCATCATACCAAGCTGACCGCCCTTGGAGGCGGAGTAAGCAATACGGTTCGGAATAGCACGATAAGCGGTGTTGGAATTGATAAAGATAATGTTGCCGCCACCCTGAGGGATCATCCGCTTTGCGGCATATTCAGAAAGACAATAATTCCAGGTCATATTGGTGTTGATAACCTTCATAAAGTCGGTGAGCGGATTTTCAAAGATCTCGATCCCCAATCCCTGGTCAGCAGCATTCAGCGCCAAGGTCTCAATAAAGATTCCTTTGTTATCCAGATCTTCAAACAACGCTTTGACAGACTCTTCGTCAACGGTTCGCTCATCCAACAAAGAATCGATGGCATAACCGATCACGGTAGCCTCAGGGAATTTTTCCTGATATGCTTTTTCAGCAACCTGAACCTTCTCGATAGAACGGCCGGTAAATACCACGCCCCAGCCTTCGGCCAGGAAGCGCTCCACGATGGCGACGCCGGTATTAACGCAGGCGCCGGTCACAAGTGCGTATTTCATATTTTAATTCCTTTCAGATATCCTTATATTCACTGTTATCGGGGCCGGTTTCAACGTTTTCTACGATCAACACCTTGGCATCACGGCTGACGTAAATATTGTGCCAGGCCCCCGCCTTCACATTGTAAAGCTTTCCGGGCTCCATAGGGATCTCTTCCTTTTCTCCCACCAGCGTAGCCTCACCGGAGAGCAAAACAAACACTTCATCGGTCAAAAGATGGCGTTCCAGACGATTGATATTTTTACGGTCAAATCGCTCGGCGTAGTTGATGATCGCCACCCGCCAGGATTGATAACAAACAACCTTGGAAAAGCCCTCGCCGGTATATTCACAGATTTCAATTCCGTTATTCATTGTCATTTACCCTTAAAAATAGAATTCTGTTTTTGCGGGACGGATATCGGTCAAAGCACCGGTATAATGCCGCAAGGTATGGGGCTGATAGGGATGCTTGAGGCACTCCTCTTCATTGATCTCGATACCAAGACCCGGCTTGTCGGGAATGGTGATAAAGCCGTCTTTATATTCCAGTTGTTCGTTGACCACGTCCTTGCGCCATTCCACATCGGAATACATGATCTCCAGGATCTCAAAGTTCGGGCAGGTGGCGGCAAGCTGCAGGGTCGCTGCGTTAGCTACCGGACCGGAGGGGTTATGGGGCGCAAAGGGGATATAACGACACTCGGCCTCGGCGGCGATCTTTTTCAGTTCCATGATACCGCCCGCATGGGAGATATCCGGCTGAATATAGTCGGCCGCCATTTTATCGAACATATTTTTATAATCCCAACGGGTATACAGCCGTTCCCCTGCGGAAATAGCCACGGGAGAACGATCCTTGACTTCACGCAAAGCATCCAGATTATCAGGGGGAACCGGCTCTTCGAAGAACATGGGCTTGAACTGCTCCAGTTCCTTGGCGATCTTGATGGCCGTGGGAATATTAAAACGGCCGTGGCCCTCGATCAGCAGATCCACCTCATCCCCTACCGCCTCACGGACTGCCGCCACGCAACGCAGAGCCTTATTGAGATCGGCATTGGAGATATTCAGATAGCTTTTACCAAAGGGATCCCACTTCATAGCAGTCACACCACGCTGAACGGCGATCTTTGCTTTTTCACCGAACTCCTCCGGCTCCTTGGCACCGGCAAACCAACCGTTCACGTAGATGCGAACCTTATCGTTGACCTTGCCGCCTAAAAGCTGATAGACCGGAACACCCAGGCTTTTACCGAGGATATCCCACAGCGCCATCTCTACCGCCGAAAGAGCGGACATCAACACGGCACCGCCCCGCCAATAGGCGTCACGGTAGATATCATGCCAATGCTTTTCAATGTTGCGGGGATCCTTACCCACCAGGTATTCCTTGATATGCTCCACGGCGCCGATCAAGGAC
>CAYLIT010000257.1:0-2274 GCA_964383835.1 uncultured Eubacteriales bacterium | reverse complement strand
GCCCTGGATCTTGGGACCGATGACGTTGCCGTCCAGCTGCTCCAGCAGAACGATGAAGATCAGATAAGGGATCAACACCGTCGGCTTGGTGATCAATACGATCAGCATGGGCGGGATGGCGCCCAGCCAGGAACCGAAGTAGGGGATGGTGTTGAAGATGCCAACCACCAAAGCCGAAAGCAGGGCGTAAGGGACACGGAAGATAGCCATAAACAGATAGGTGATCACCGCCACGATGAGGGAGTCCAGCAGGCGGGCGGTGAGGTAGTGGAGGGTCTTTTCGTGGGTCACTCTGCCCACCGTCAGAACCTTCTGATAGCGCTCCTCTTTCTTGAAGACGGCGTTCAGCACCTTTTTGATCTGGGCGATGAGTTTTTCCTTATCCACCAAAAAGTAAATGGAAATAATGATCCCCACCACGATGTTGATGAGGGTACTGCCAAACTGCAGGGTGGCGTTGGCGAGCTTGGGCAATAGATCGCTCAGATATCCCGTCAGGTAATTGATCAGCTTGCCGATGGCCTCCTGGATCTGATCGGAATAGCGGGTGTAGACCTCGTTGATGTCCGGGTGGGCCTCGACGAATGTGGTGGCGTTTTTCATAAAGGTGTTGTAGTAACCGGGGATCTCGTTGGCCAGTTTGGTGACGCTGGTGAAGAGGCGGGGGAGCAGGTACGCAAGTCCGCCGCCGATGACGATCAAAAAAAGGGCGTAGGTGATCAGCATGGCCAGGGTCCGCTTGGTCTGCGGTTTTTTGACCTTGCGGAGCACCTTCTCCTCCCAGAACTTCAGAATGGGATTTAAAAGATAAGCGATGGCAAAGCCGATGTAAAACGGCACGAAAAGGGAAAGCACCGTTTTGACCCCATCCACCACCTCGTCAAGATGGAGCAGGATCGCAATAAAAACGGCGATGGCGGCGCCGGTCAAAAAGACGATAAGCCCCCAACTTCGCTGTTCCTTGGAAGCGTTTAATTTCATATTCATCCGACCTTTCCATGTGGAATAAACTTATTATACACGATAAATCTTGAATTTACAATCAAACTTTGCTATACTGATAGAAAGAAATTGTGTGAGGAGAAAACGGATGCTGTTGATGCCGCAATTACTGCTTCAGGATGTCTATGGTCTGACGGATGAATTTCTGACCGAGCATGGGATCCGGGGCATCGTCTTTGATATCGATAATACGCTGGTGGGGTTCCGTACCCCGGTCCCCACGGCAGAAAACCTGGAGTTGTTTGCCCGCCTGCGAGAGCAAGGGATACAGCTCGCCATTGCGTCGAATAATAACCGTGAGCGGGTGGAGACCTTTGCTGAAGGGCTGGGGATCCCACACTATCATCGTAGCTGTAAGCCCTTGGGGGCTGTGCTGACTAAGATCCGCCGTCAGTTTGATCTGCCGGCAGGTCAGATCGCTTTGGTGGGGGATCAGATCTATACCGATATGCTGGGCGGCAACTGCGCCGGCATGATCACTGTGCTGGTAGAGCCCATCGACCATAAAGAAACGGTGTTCTTTAAGATCAAGCGCGCTTTGGAGCGCCCCGTGATCGAGCGCCGAAAAAGAATGGAGGAGCAAAAATGATCCAATTCGGACCGGGCGGCAACTGCGAATGGTTCAAGGCTGAGGGGAATAAGACCTCTGACCGGATGCCCGCCTTTTTAAATAAGATCGGCCTCACCGCCTACGAGGTGGAGTGCGGTCGGGGCGTCAGAATGAACGAGGCCACCGCTAAAGCCTTGAAGACCGAGGCGGAAAAATATAACGTCACCCTCTCTATCCATGCGCCCTACTATATTTCCATGTCTTCTTTGGAGCAAGAAAAGCGCAAAGGAAGCGTCCGTTACCTGCTGGAAAGCGCCGTCTTGGCCAAAAAGATCGGCGCCGGGCGGATCATCTTCCATTCCGGCTCTTGTGCTAAGCTTACACGGGAAGAGGCTACCCACCTTGCGGTGGAAACCTTGAAAAATGCGGTGGAAGCCTATGACGCGGAAGGCTACGGCGACCTGATTTTGTGCCCCGAGACCATGGGCAAGATCAATCAGCTCGGCTCCTTGGAAGAGGTGATGACCCTCTGTAAGGTGGACGACCGTATTCTGCCCACCATCGATTTCGGGCACCTCAACGCAAGGGAGCAGGGTCTTTTCTATACCGAAGCCGATTACGCCAAGGTACTGGACGTGATGGAGGATGCCCTGGGTACCTGGCGCGCCCACCATTTTCACTCCCATTTTTCCAAGATCGAATATACTGCCGGCGGCGAAAAG
>CAYLIT010000256.1:0-2276 GCA_964383835.1 uncultured Eubacteriales bacterium | reverse complement strand
ACAGGAAGTGAAAAAACACCGAAAAAGGAGCAAAAAATGGAGCTTTTACAGTTGAAATATTTCTGCCATGCGGCAGAGTGCGAAAACTTTTCCAAAACCGCAAGAATTTTTATGGTACCCCCTTCGGATATCTCCCAGAGCATCAAGCGGCTGGAAAAGGAGTTGGGTCATCCCCTCTTTGACCGCCGCGCCAACAGCATCGTATTAAGTGAGGCGGGCAAAAAATTTTATCCTCACGCCAAGGCCGCCCTGGAGGAGCTGAAGCAGGGTACCGCCGCCCTGCAGGAACAGCAGGTGGCACAATTAAAAATATGTATCAAAGTCAACCGCCGCATCACCATGCAGGCGGCAGAAAAATTTCGCCGTGCCTATCCCGATGTCGATCTGATCGTTCGGCACCATGCGGATCGGGAGGACGAGCGGTTCGATCTGATCATCGACGGCGACGATCACACCGGCGAAGGATATCTGGCCGAGGAGCTGTTTTCGGAGGAGATCGTGCTGGCCTTACGGGACGACGATCCCCTTGCCGCCAATGAGCAACTGACCGCCGCAGACCTGAAGGATCGCCCCTTTATCACCATGAACAGCGGGGACAGCATCCACACCATCACCAAAGAGGTTTGCCGAACCATCGGCTTTGAGCCCCGCATCGCCATCCAGAGCGACGATCCCTTTTACATTCGTCAATGCGTGGAGCTGGGGCTGGGGGTCTCGGTCATTCCCGCACTATCATGGCGAGGGCAATTTTCAGATCGTGTGCTCTTTAAAACGCTGACGGGCAGCGTGCGTAAAACCTACGTCTGCCACCAAAAGCGCCCCTCCCCCATGGTGCAAAACTTCATCGACCTGATCCGCCGGGAATTTGAAAGAGAAACAGCGCAGAACTCAAACTGAGCTCTGCGCTGTTTTTATACGTATTCCACCACATCGACCCAAGAGAGCAGGAAATCCCGTTCCTGTTCGTTCCCCTTGACCGATTGGGAGGCGGCAACGATAGGCATCCATTTTTGAACGTATTGCTTTGCGGTATCGCTTTTTCGGCAGAACAGTGTCAGATATTGTTCCGCGCCTTCCCGATCCCCCTCAAGGCAAAATAGCAGATAGGTTCTTGCTGCATCGGCGGATGCATTACCTTGCGTGGCATGAGCCCAATCCAGAATATACGGAACGCCTTCTTCGGTCACGATAATATTGGAGGGGTTGAAATCGCCGTGGCACACCTTTTTATGCTTTGGCATCCCCTCCAGGCGGGTATGCAACTCATAGCGGGTGGTGGCATCCAGCTTGGTCTCGCTGATCTTACGGTTCATCTTATCCTTCAGCTTATTCAAAAGCGGGCTGGTTTTGGAATGGACCTCCAACTGAAGCTCCACCATCATCTCAAGGTATTCCGCTTTCTTTTCGGGGTTTTCTGCCATCAGCCGTGCCAACGTTTTGCCGTGGATAAACTCGGTGATGATTGCCCATTGCCCTTCGATCATGGTGACCTCCAGAATCTTGGGAAGCTTCAGCCCCGTCTCCTCGATCCGCGCCTGGTTCAAGGCTTCGTTCAGAACGTCTGCTTTGGAATAATGATGATCAAACAGCTTAATACAGCGCTCTCCATCGCGATAGATGACTTTATTCTTTCGTTCTGCGATCAGAATTTTACCGTTCATCGTAAATTCCTCCTTACTTGCCATAATAGGCGTTGAGATACATCTGCCGGATCTCGCTCATCAAGGGATAGCGGGGATTGGCGCCGGTACATTGATCGTCAAAGGCCTGCTCTACCATATCGTCCAGACGGTCGAGGAAATCCTTTTCATCGATGCCGTAATCCCGGATGGTTGCCTTAATTCCCACTGCTTGCTTCAAGTCATTCACCGCTTTAATCAGGTTTTCCAATTTTTGTTCATCCGTCTCGCCGCCAAGTCCCAGGTGATCGGCAATTTCGGCATAGCGAGCGAGAGTATGGGGATGATCGTATTGGGAGAAGGTGCCCATCTTTGCCGGCGCTTCGCTGGCATTGAACCGCAGTACCTCTTCGATCATCAGCGCATTGGCAACTCCGTGAGGCAGATGGTGGAAGGCACCCAGCTTATGGGCCATGGAATGGCAGACCCCGAGAAAGGCATTGGCAAAGGCCATTCCCGCCATAGTGGCCGCATTAGCCATCTTTTCGCGGGCCTGCACGTCGGTCTGCCCGTTTTCGTAAGCACGGGGCAGATATTGAAAGATATTCTTCAAAGCGCCCAGCGCCAGACCGTCGGTATAATCGGTGGCCAGCATGG
>CAYLIT010000255.1:0-2300 GCA_964383835.1 uncultured Eubacteriales bacterium | reverse complement strand
CAACAATGTACCACTTGCGGGTAACTTGCTGTTGCTTTTTCATAAAAGTAGACATCGTTTTCTTCCTCCCGTTATTTTCGTTTTTTCATGCCACGTTATTATAATACAACCGAGCGAGGTTGTCAACTACTTTTTTCAAAAAATATTATCTGCACTTTATTTTCTTTTAATTACTCGTTTTTACATCCGTTTTCTTCGAAATGCTCACTTTCTATTTACAAAAAACATTTGCTTTTTACGGCAAAAACCTTTAAAATAATTAAAAAAATGAAGGAGGACGGTCTATGCAACAGATCTCGGGCTATCTCCGCCGGGCGGTGGATGATTTTAATATGATCCGACCCGGCGAAAATATAGCGATCGCACTTTCGGGCGGAAAGGACTCCATGCTGATGCTTCACGGGCTCAAGCACCTTTCCCGCTATCACCCTGCGGGCTTTACTTTAACTGCGATCTTTATCGATCTGGGGTTTGATAATATTGATACCGCGGCGCTGAAGCAGGTCTGTGAAGAGTTGGAGGTTCCGCTGGTCATCCGCAAGACCGACATCGCTCCCTTAGTCTTTGACACCCGCAAAGAAAGCAATCCTTGCGCCCTTTGCGCCAAGATGCGCAGAGGCGCCATCCACGATGCCGCCATCGAAGCCGGATGTCGTACCATCGCCCTGGGCCATCACCGGGACGACGCCATCGAAACCTTAGTCATGAACCTGATCTATGAAGGAAGGATCGGTTGCTTTCAGCCGGTGACCTATCTGGACCGCAAGGACGTGCGCTCCATCCGGCCCATGATCTACCTTACCGAACGGCAGATCGCAAATACCGTAGAGCGGTTGCAGATCCCCATTGTGAAGAACCCCTGCCCCATGGATCACGCCTCGGTGCGTCAGGAAACCAAAGACCTACTCAAGCAAGCGGAGGAGCAATTCCCCGGTCTTGCAGAACGGTTATTCGGAGCCATCGTCCGAAGTGACCTTCCCGGCTGGAAAAGGGATTGACAAAGGCGGTTCCCTATAATATAATGTAAAAATGTGTAAAATCACCAAAAGGAGATAGATGTATGAAAGAACTGGAAAAGGTATATAATCCTCAAGAATTTGAGGATCGGATATACGATTTCTGGCTGAAGGGCCGTTATTTTCATTCTGAGCCGGATGAAAACAAACAGCCGTTCACCATTGTAATTCCTCCTCCGAACGTAACCGGTCAGCTGCACATGGGCCACGCCCTGGACGAAACTCTGCAGGACATTCTGATCCGTTACAAGCGGATGCAGGGCTTTAATGCACTTTGGGTTCCCGGCACCGATCATGCCGGTATCGCCACCCAGATCAAGGTTGAGGAGGTGCTCCGCAAAGAGGAGGGCCTGACCCGTTATGACCTGGGCCGTGAAAAGTTCCTGGAGCGGGTCTGGGATTGGAAGAAAATGTATGGCGATCGCATCATCAATCAGCTCAAAAAGCTGGGTTCCTCCTGCGATTGGGACCGTGAGCGGTTCACCATGGACGAAGGCTGTTCCAAGGCTGTGAAGGAAGTTTTTGTCAATCTTTACGAAAAGGGACTGATCTATAAGGGCAACCGCATTATCAACTGGTGTCCCAACTGCACCACCGCTCTTTCCGATGCGGAGGTTGAATATGAAGAACAGGCCGGACATTTCTGGCATATCCGCTATCCCGTTAAGGACAGCGACGAATACGTGACCATCGCTACCACCCGTCCCGAAACCCTGCTGGGCGACTCTGCTGTAGCCGTTCACCCCGAGGACGAGCGTTATGCTCATCTGGTGGGCAAAATGCTGATCCTGCCCCTGGTAGGCCGTGAGATCCCGGTGGTTGCCGACGAATACGTTGACAAAGAATTTGGTACCGGTTGCGTAAAGATCACCCCCTGCCACGACCCCAACGACTTTGAGGTCGGCAAGCGCCATAATCTTGAAGAGATCCTTATTATGGACGGAAATGCCAAGATCAATGCCAACGGCGGCAAATATGAGGGAATGGATCGCTATGAAGCCCGCAAGCAAATCGTGAAAGATCTGGAAGAGGGCGGCTATCTTGTGAAAATCGAGGACCATACCCATAACGTGGGCGCCTGCTATCGCTGCGGCTGCACCGTGGAGCCTATGGCATCCAGCCAATGGTTTGTAAAGATGCAACCTTTGGCCGAAAAGGCCATCGCCACCGTTAAAGAGGGCGAGACCAAGTTTGTGCCAGACCGCTTCAGTAAAACCTATCTCAATTGGATGGAAAATGTACACGACTGGTGTATTTCCCGTCAGCTTTGGTGGGGTCATCGCA
>CAYLIT010000254.1:0-2316 GCA_964383835.1 uncultured Eubacteriales bacterium | reverse complement strand
CAGGGGACGGTTAGCGTGAAAACCCTCAAAAAAAGAGCGCACTAAAAAGAGCCCTTCCGAGAGAAGGTTAAATTAGTTGAGATAAGGCTTCATAGCAATTTCGACATCATAAAATTGATCCGTTTCCAAAAGGCAGTAAATAAGCGAAAGAATCTTTCGTGAAACAGCGATGATTGCCTTTTTCTTGCCAAGCTTACCTTGATGAGACCAAAACCAATGACCGAAAGGGGTATCAATCAGGGGACGGTTCTGTGATTGTGTACCAGCGTTCAGATCGGCTGTTCTACGGTTGCATACGCTGCAGAGATCATCATAATATAGCTCATTTGGATATTATTTGCAATATCTCGATGGTTTTTAAAAGGGGCTGTAAAAATAGTCCGAACCGCAAAGGGCAGAAAAAACAAAGGGAAATTCATTAAAGTTTCTGCTTAAAAAGCAAAAAAGGAAGGAAAATATCAAAAAATGATATTTTCCTCCAATTAAATGCCCTTTGCTACCTCCAAACCGAGCCACTCGGCGTATCACATACGCCTTCGGGTACCCCGTAGCCAAAGGCTACGGCTCGGTTTGAAGGTTTCAAACAATTTTTCCTATCCCCTAAAAAAGAGGCTGTAAAAAAACATGCGTTTTTTTACAGCCTCTTTTTAATCGTTTAAGTTATCGATATACGCAGAGGCCGCAAGGCCGGCGGTGGCGCCGTCACCGGCGGCGGTGACCAACTGGCGGATGGGCTTGGTGCGGCAATCGCCGGCGGCGTAGACGCCGGGGGTTGCGGTGCAGCAGTCCTCACCCGCTACGATATATCCACCCTCATCCAGCTCGACCAGCTCTTTAAAGGGCTCGTTGGCGGGCTGTTGGCCTACGGCGATGAACAAGCCGTCCACCGACATGGTTTCAAGCTCTTCGCCTACTTTCAGCTCCAGGCCGTCGAGGTGCCCCTCGCCCAGCAGGCGGTTGACCACCCGACCTGTGCGAAGCTCTACGTTGGGAAGCTTTTTCAGCCGTTCCAGCAACACCGGCTCGGAACGGAAACCCTCCCGGCGGTGGATCAAGGTGACCTTTGAACAAAGCTCTGCCAAAGAGAGGGCCGATTGCACGGCGGCGTTACCGCCGCCCACCACGGCCACCTCTTTGCCTTTATAGAAGGCGCCGTCGCAGACCGCACAGTAAGAGATGCCGGGCAGGCTCTCTTCCCGCTCAAGGCCCAAATGACGGTGAGCGGCACCGCTGGCAACGATAACAGTCTTGCCCTCGTAGCGGTCGTCATCGGTGGTGGTGACCACGAAACGGTCATCCTCACGGTATACCCGATCCACCTCTACCGGCTCGATCTCGCCGCCGAACTGATAGACCTGCTCCGCCAGCTTATCGGCATACTCTACCCCGCTGACGCCGTAAAGGCCGGGGAAGTTTTCAATACGGGCAGAGGCGGTGATCTGACCGCCCAGGGCGGTGGACTCCAAAAGCAGCACGCCCTTACCTGCACGAAGCAGGTAAATAGCGGCAGTCATACCGGCGGTTCCCCCGCCGATCACAATACAATCATGCATTGGCGGTCACCCGCTTGGTGAAGGAACGAATTTCGGAGGCGTTGGTCAGCTTTTCGATACCGGCGTCACTCTCAACGATGAGGGTGGGAGCACGGTCGATCTGATAAGCTTCAACCAAGGAACGGTTCTCGGGAGCTTCGGCGTCCAGAAGTTCATAAGCGATGTCGGCCTGATCCAGAACGGCCTTTGCCATCTTACAGTTGGGGCAGGTCTTGGTGGTGAACAGCAGGACTCTGTTGCCGCCTACGGTCTCGGGCTCTGCATCACAGGCACAGTTGCCGTGGAAGGAAGGATCCTTGGTAGCGGCGATGCGCTGATCGTACAGCTTACGATCCTTGAATTCCTGGCTCTTGCCGTCGTTCCAGTTCTGAACGGGACGGTAGTAGCCGGTGATACGGCTGTAGACCTCGGTGGTCTCGCCGCAGATGGGGCAGGTGTACACTTCGCCGGCGATATAACCGTGGTTCTTACATACGGTGTAGGTGGGAGACATGGAATAATAGGGCAGACGATAGTTTTCGGCGATCTTACGCACCAGGTTGGCGGCCGCCTTCCAATCGGGCAGCTTTTCGCCCATGTAGGCGTGGAACACCGTACCGGAGGTATAGAGGGTATGCAGCTCGTCCTGCATATCCAACGCAGTGAAGATATCGTCGGTATAGCCCACGGGCAGGTGGGAGGAATTGGTGTAGTAAGGAGTACCCTCCATATTGGCGGTGATGATGCCGGGGAAACGGCCTACGTCGTGCTTAGCCAGACGGTA
>CAYLIT010000253.1:1987-2324 GCA_964383835.1 uncultured Eubacteriales bacterium | reverse complement strand
ACGACCAGTGGAGCAATATGCTGGGCGGCACCGAGCTGATCCGCCGTAAGCTGGGTAAGGATGCCCATGCCATGACCATCACCCTTCTGCTGACCAGCGAAGGTAAGAAAATGGGTAAGACCGCCGGCGGCGCAGTATGGCTGGATCCCAATAAGACCTCTCCCTTTGATTTCTACCAGTATTGGCGGAATGTCAACGATTCCGATGTGCTCAAGTGCATCCGGATGCTGACCTTCCTGCCCCTGGAGCAGATCGACGAGATGGACAAGTGGGAAGGCAGCCAGTTGAACCAGGCCAAGGAGATCCTGGCCTACGAGCTGACCAAGCTGGTCCACGG
>CAYLIT010000253.1:0-1977 GCA_964383835.1 uncultured Eubacteriales bacterium | reverse complement strand
CGGTGAGGAAGAGGCTCAAAAGGCGGAAGCCAGCGCCAAGGCTTTGTTTGGTTCAGGCAGTGCCGAGAATATGCCCACCTACGAAGTGGAAGAGGAAGATTATACCGAGGGTAGCGTCGATGTGATCACCCTTCTGGTCAAGAGCGGCCTGGTACCCTCTCGTTCCGAGGGTCGTCGCGCTATTGAGCAGGGCGGTGTCAGCGTAGACGGCAATAAGGTCACCGACCTGAAGGCGGCCTATACAAAAGAGCAGATCGCGGCCGGCTTTGTGTTGAAACGGGGCAAAAAGAAATTTGTCCGTATTATCGGTAAATAATGGCGAAGGACACGAAAACCAACGCCATGCGGATCTTGGAGCAGAAGGGGATCGATTTTAAGGTCAATCTTTATACCTGCGATGAATTTATTGATGCGGTCCATGTGGCCGATCAGCTGGGGCAGGAATATGAATGCTCCTTCAAGACCCTTGTTGCAGTCGGAAAGTCCGGCGCGCACTATGTATTTGTATTACCCATTGCCGAAGAGCTTGATCTGAAAAAAGCGGCACGATCTGTGGGTGAAAAGGCCGTTGAACTGATCCATTTGAAAGAGATTTTTGCGCTCACCGGCTATATCCGGGGTGGCTGTACGCCCATCGGGATGAAGAAGCAATTCGCCACCGTGATCGATGAGACTGCTCAACTTTTTGACGAGATCATCATCAGCGGCGGTCGGATCGGCGCGCAGATCATCCTTGATCCTATGGATCTTCCTAAAGTAATTCCTTGCAAATTCGAGGATATCACGATGTAAAAAATACCCACAGAAATTTCTGTGGGTATTTTTACATAAATCACACAAACGAATGCTATGATGTTCAATGGGGGCGTTTTATGTCATTCAAAACAGTCTTTAAACGATATGAATATAAATATATGCTCACCTTGGAGCAGAAAGAACGGTTGCTTCGGGCAATGGAGCCCTATATGCAATTGGATCAATACGGTCGTTCTGTCATACGAAGCATCTACTTTGATACGCCGGATTATCGCTTGATCCGCCGTTCCATCGATAAGCCGGTCTATAAAGAAAAACTGCGGATCCGCAGTTACGGTGAGGTTGGACCGGAAAGCACGGTGTTTGTGGAACTGAAAAAGAAATATAAGCGAGTGGTATATAAACGCCGCGTATCGATGGCCGAGCAACAAGCGATGGCATGGCTGTGCGGTGATGCGCATTGCTCACTTGACACACAGATCACCCGTGAGATCGATTATTTTCTGAAGTTTTATCAGACACTTCGCCCGGTGGCGTTGCTCTCCTATGAACGGGAGGCTTATTTTGCTAAGGATGGCTCGGATTTTCGGATCACCTTCGACGATCACGTTTTGTTCCGTCAAGATGATCTCTCTCTGGTGGCTCCCACTGATGGCGCTTCGATCCTGCCGGAAGGCGGGGTACTGATGGAGCTGAAATGCTCCGGCGGTATTCCCTTGTGGATGGTTCGGGCGCTTTCGGCGGAAAAAGTGTATAAAACACCTTTTTCAAAATACGGAACAGCGTATAAAACGCTGATTCATTCAAAATCTAATTAGGAGGAATTTGGTAATGTTTGAAGATTTGTTCAGAGGAGTTTTTGATACCGCAACTGCATCGGTGATCAGTGTATCGGACTTTTTGCTTTGCCTTGGATGTGCATTGATCCTGGGGCTGGGGATGGCGTTTACCTATATGTACCGCACCCGCTATACCAAGAGCTTTGTTGTAACCTTGGCCCTACTCCCGGCGGTGGTCTGCGTAGTGATCATGCTGGTTAACGGTAATGTAGGAACCGGTGTTGCGGTTGCAGGTGCATTTAGTTTGGTGCGTTTTCGTTCGGTGCCCGGCTCTGCTAAAGAGATCTGTATGCTGTTTCTGGCGATGGGCACGGGTCTTACGGCCGGTATGGGCTATTTAGGCTTTGCCGTGCTCTTCGCCGCCGTGATGTGCATTGTATTT
>CAYLIT010000252.1:0-2330 GCA_964383835.1 uncultured Eubacteriales bacterium | reverse complement strand
CGAACCCCAAGGGTTCGTACACGGTGGGTTGTGCTCCACCAGAAAACGACAAGTTTCGACAGAAACTTGTCGTTTTCACAGACTGTCAAAAAACCACTGTTTTCAGAAGGGGAAAACAGTGGTTTTTTGACAGTCTGAGCAAAAATATCTTTTTGCTTTTGGTGGAGCTCGTGAGAGCGATTTTTGCAATGCAAAAAAAGTTCGTTGAGGCAGCATCAATTCCGCGACAGGCATTGTGGTCTGCCGCGTCTTGAGCAACGCGGATTTTTCAACCGCCCGGGGCGGTCGAAAAATCAAGCGGCGCAGAGTCTCCCCGGATAATTAATGACATCCCATTTGCTATACCTCTTATCTCAAATTCCCCGTTGCCGGGTTTTCAAGGAGTTCTCCATTTTGAGTAAAGCGGGAGCCGTGGCAAGGGCAATCCCAAGAGTGCTCAGGTGCGTTCCATTTCAGAGCACAGCCCATGTGTGGGCATCGCTTTGGAAAGACAGAAAGCAAGTTTTTTGCTGCTTCAAAACCGTTAACCAACAGCTGAGGATGCAAAATACTGCGTGATGGATCAAACAGCGCCGTTAACTCATTCTTTTTTCCGGTCACCAGGTCACTTAAAAGCATCGCCGCTACCATGGAGCCGGTCATGCCCCACTTATTAAAGCCACAGGCAACATATAGACCCTTTGAAAACGCGGAGTATTCCCCAATATACGGCATGTCGTCCAAAGTCATGCAATCCTGTGACGACCAAAAGCAGACTTCTTTTGCTTTTGGATAGCAATGATGGACAAAATTTCGCAGTTCATTCCAATTCCCGCCCTGCTGGCCGGTACGGTGACCGCCACCGCCTAACAACAGATACTCATTATAATTGCGGAATGAAAGTCCGGTTTTACTGTCATCCACATACATTCCGTTTACGTCCGGTGCTTTTTCCAGCGCCAATACATACGAACGATGCTGATACAGCTTCAAAAAATAACTGCCGTGTTTATTGATGAACGGAAAATGCGTGGCAACAATCACCTTTTCGGCTTGAATCTTTGCTTTTTCCGTAATTGCCGTGTTTCCCTTCATCTGCAAGACCGGGGTGCTCTCGTAAATATGCAGATCTTTTGCTAACCCTGCGGCAAATTTCAGCGGGTGAAACTCGCCCTGGTCGGAAAACCGTACCGCTCCGGCTGTATGAATCGGCAACGGAAGATTTTGCACATACTCTGCCGGATATGCGACACGATGAAGTGTTTCCAGCTCCAGTTCTAATTTTTTTCGGTCATCTACCGAATAAACATAGTTATCCTTCTGCCGATAGTTACAGCTCATTTTTTCGCAAAGACAACGATACTGCTGCAAGGCAAGCAGATTTGCTTGAAGATACGGCGCAGGATTTTGCAATTTATGGTAGATCAGCCCATGCTGTACCGTTAATTTAGCAGTCGTATTTCCGGAGGTTCCGCCCATCAGTCGATCCTTTTCAACTAAGGCATAATCAATCCCCCTCTGATGAAGAAAATAGGCGGTTAAAAGACCACTCATTCCACCACCAATGATCAGCACCTTGACGTTAAGATCTGTTTCAAGCGGTGAAAAGCGGGGCATTTTTGCGGTTAATTCCCAGATCGATCGATTCATAGGTCCTGGACGTCTGCAGCAGTCATATCCATATCGTTTTCAAGATTATCCCGGGCGAGGTCCGTATCGATGGTCGAAAACATCGGGGAGATCTCACGTTCCTGTTTGATTTGCTTCTTTTCTTCTTTTTCGTTTTTATCCATGTTCATCACCTCACCAATTAGCATCCCCTGCTTGCGAAAATTCATTCGTTATGTTAGAATGTTATTATGAAATATTCAAACGGAACCAAAGGAAAATTTATCAGCCGTCCCAATCGGTTTATTGCGCAGGTTGAGATCGACGGCAAGTCTGAGACGGTGCACGTCAAAAACACCGGCAGATGCAAGGAGCTGCTGATACCGGGCACCACCGTCTATTTGGCCAAAGCGGAAAATCCGGAACGGAAGACCAAGTATGATCTGATCGGCGTAGAAAAACATCGAAAAGATAAGCCCACGCTTTCGGTCAACATAGATTCACAGGCTGCCAACGACGCGGCGGCTGAGTGGTTGCAAAAAGGCATTCTTTTCCCCGGGGACGCCGTTATGCGCAGAGAGGTGCGGTATGGCAATTCCCGCTTTGATTTTTGTGTTGAATACGGGAATAAGACCGCCTTTTTGGAGGTCAAGGGCGTCACCCTGGAATACGACGGCATCGCCCTCTTCCCCGACGCGCCCACCGAGCGAGGAGTGAAGCACCTGGGGGAGCTTGTCGAGTGC
>CAYLIT010000251.1:0-2339 GCA_964383835.1 uncultured Eubacteriales bacterium | reverse complement strand
GGGGTCTCCTTTCTAACCTGCCCCGATCACAGCACCAAAGAGACCGATCCCCAGGCCTTTAAGAAGTACGTCAGCTTAGCGGCCCGTGCCTCGGCTTGCGGCGTAGTGGTGCAGATCGGCACCGACGATCACGCCGCCCTGAAAAAGGTATTTTCCCCCGCCATCAAAAAGGCCGAGAGCAACGGTACCATGATCCTGATCGAGACCGTAGGCGCGCTTGCGGACACCAAAAAGATCATTGAGCTGATCCGCAGCTTCGGCTCCGCCGCCATCGGCGTTTGCTGGAACATCCGGGAGACCTATTTCAACGCCCGTGAGGATGCGGATACCACCATCCAAAATCTGGGTGCCTACATCAACTACGTCCGCATCGGCGACCGCAAGGACGGCAAAGACGTTCTGTTGGGGGACGGTACTCTGCCGGTAGCCGACTTTATGAACGCCCTGCGCTCCTTGAATTACGAGGGGTATTTAGCGGTGGATTGGAACGACGAGATCACCGATCCCGATATCGTGCTGACCCATTTTATCAGCTATATTTCCGGCAAGCTCCCCACCGCCGCAAAGCCCCGGGAGATCTTCTTTAACCGGGATAAGACCGGCACCTTCCCCTGGAAGAAATACGAGGTGGTAGACTTGACCTTCTCGCAGGTATTGGACGAGATGGTGGAGCGCTACCCCGATCAGTACGCCTTTAAGTACACTACCTTAGATTATACCCGTACCTACGCTCAGTTCCGGGAGGACGTGGATCGCACCGCCGCCGCCATGATCGCCATGGGCGTCAAGCCCGGTCACCACGTTTCCATCTGGGCCACCAACATTCCCCAGTGGTTCATCACCTTCTGGGCCAGCGTGAAGATCGGCGCCGTCTTGGTGACCATGAACACCGCTTATAAGATCCACGAGGCGGAATACCTCTTCCGTCAGTCGGATACCCATACCCTGGTGATGATCGAAAACTGCAGAGATTCCGACTATAAGGGCATCATCGAAGAGCTCTGCCCCGAGCTGAAAAACACCAAGCCCGGCGAGCCCCTCTATTCCAAGAACCTGCCCTTCCTCCGAAACGTCATTACCGTCGGCTTTAAGATGGACGGCTGTCTGGAATGGGATGAATTTGTGGAAAAGGGCGATGCCATCCCCCGGGAAGAGGTGCGCCGTCTTGCCGCCGCCGTCAAGCCCGACGATGTCTGCAATATGCAGTACACCTCCGGCACCACCGGCTTCCCCAAGGGCGTGATGCTGACCCACCGCAACATTGTGAACAACGGTAAGACCATCGGCGACCGGATGGATATCTCCACCGCAGACCGCATGATGATCCAGGTGCCCATGTTCCATTGCTTCGGCATGGTACTCTCCATGACCAACCTGATGACCCACGGCGGCACCATCTGCCCCATGCCCTATTTTTCACCGAAGTCCTCTCTGGCTTGCATCAACGATGAAAAGATCACCTGCTTCAACGGCGTGCCTACCATGTTCATCGCCATGTTCAACCACGAGGACTTTGCCAAGACCGATTTCTCCCATATGCGTACCGGCATCATGGCGGGTGCCAACTGCCCTGCCGACCTGATGAGCCGGGCCTCTGTAGAAATGAATATGCGGGAGATCATCAGCGTTTACGGTCAGACCGAGGCTTCCCCCGGCTGTACCATGGGCGAGGTCAACGAGGATCTGGATCACCGTGTGGAGACCGTTGGCTCCGCCTTCCCCGGCGTGGAATGTAAGATCATCGATCCCGAGACCGGCGAAGAGCTGCCCGACGGTGAGAACGGCGAGTTCGTTGCCCGTGGCTTTAACATTATGAAGGGCTATTACAAGATGCCCAAAGCAACTGCCGAGGCCATCGACGCTGAGGGCTGGCTGCACAGCGGTGATATCTGCTGCCGCACCCCCGACGGTTATTACAAGGTCACCGGCCGCCTGAAGGATATGATCATCCGCGGCGGTGAGAACCTCTACCCCCGCGAGATCGAGGAATTCTACCTCACCCATCCCAAGGTGCGGGACGTACAAGTGGTGGGCGTACCCGATCAGCGGTACGGTGAGGAATGCTGTGCCTGGGTCATCCTCCACGACGGTGAGACCTCCGACGAGGAAGAGATGAAGGCCTACGGCGCCGCCCACATGGCGATGCACAAGGTGCCCCGCTACTTCATCTTCACCAAGACCTTCCCCATGAACGCCGCGGGAAAGATCCTCAAGTATAAGATGAAAGAAGAATCCATCGAGCAATTGGAGTTGAAGTAATTTTTTAAAAAACTATTGACAACGCCAAAAAGCGGTGCTAAAATAATTACAATTTCATATTATAAAAGCGATGACGAAGA
>CAYLIT010000250.1:0-2378 GCA_964383835.1 uncultured Eubacteriales bacterium | reverse complement strand
TATATTATTTACAAAGTCATTCGTATGAATGATTGAATCAAATATTTGGAAGTGGAAATATAATGCATTTGATGGATAATCCGTTTACTTATTACGAAAAAGATGAACAATTGCGAATGCTTGATGGTTGCATTTGTCGTATCTGTGTTTCTAATGATCCTCTTGAGATAGTAAGAATGTTAGGATTTGCGAATGATTATCTGGCTAAGCTTGCTCAATCTCGCATGTTGCAGATATGTGATGATCAGACCCGGTGATATTCTCTACATTTGCCAATAAAAAAATAAAATATTTGGAGCGCTAAACTATGTGGGCTTTGAATGTGTTCTGGACTGGCTTTGCACAATGTTCAATTATTATCTTAGTTGTTGCGTTTTTGATCTGCTGTTTTGCGGATGATTTTTGAGGATATCCACGCCGGAATGCTTTTAAATTTCGGTTGGCAAGATGATCCGTATTACGTGATTTATAAATGTTCCCGATTTTTTCGGGTGCATCGTATCAAAACGGGTCACGTGTTTGATCTCTCACCTTTTTGGTCGAGATATTTTATTCCTTATCCGTTTAAGTTTGACAATACAAAGTATAGTTGATATAATTGTTGTGACCAATTGTATACTGCACTTTGTGATGTCTCGCAAAAGATGCCATTTTGTGCAGTTGAAAGTGTTTCGGATATACTGTTGTTTTTCACTTCCCCTCATAAGGAGCACATCAAAAATGATCGATTATGACCAGCTACCGCAAACTTTAAAAGATTTTCTCTTTTACCTGGAGACTGTTTTGGGAAAATCAAAATCAACAACATATGAATATTTGCTTGATCTTGAAAACTTTTTCAGATACATGAAATTGATCAAGCATCAACTTCCAAAAAATACAAAACTACATGATATTGCAATTCACGATATCGAGATCCCCTTCGTGGAATCCATTACAGTTAAAGATATTTATGAATACTTATATTACTGTCGTGAAAAACGTAATAACGGCTCGCGTGCAATTGCTCGAAAAATGTCCACTCTACGTATATATTTCAAATATATGACGCAGAAATCCCATCAACTCAAAACAAATCCGATGGAAAATGTGGAGACCCCTTCCCTCCCCAAAACGCTTCCTAAATACCTTTCATTGGAAGAAAGCACAGAGCTTTTACGCGTTGTAAACAATAATCGAAGAGATTATGCTATTTTAACCCTATTCCTAAACTGTGGTGTGCGTCTTGCGGAGCTGGTGTCTCTTGATATCAAGGATATCAGCAACGAATATGTTGTTATAACCGGTAAAGGCAACAAACAGCGCACGATCCATCTAAACCAAGCCTGCAGAGCTGCCTTGGAGGATTATATCGCCTATGAACGCCCCACCGAAGGATTGAAAGATCCTGAGGCACTGTTTATCAGCCGTAATAAAAGTAGGATCTCCCGCAGAGCGGTACAAAATTTGGTGGAAAAATACCTGAAACTTGCCGGATTGGACGCCAAGCATTTATCTACCCACAAGCTACGTCACACGGCGGCTACTTTAATGCATCGCTATGGCCATGTAGATATCCGTGTGCTTCAGGAGATTCTCGGACACGAAAACTTAGGCACGACTCAAATTTATACACACGTAGACAACGAAGCGATCAAAGAAGCTTCTATGAGCAATCCACTTTCGAAGGTAAAAAGAAAAGAATCCGACAGTTAATGCTCAGTGGTCGTAAAACAGTAATATGCGCACGGTTGATACTGATTCTTCAAGATGTTATGGAAAAGTCTACTCGCATGATAATAGGCGTTTTATGGTAAAACCTCCGTAATTTCAACGTCGGATTCTTTTCTTTTACAAAATAATCAATTCTTTCGGTGATGCAGTTATGTTTGTAAAACCGTCATTCGTGATATAAACAAGATCCTCGATGCGGACACCGAAACGTTCCGGCAGATAAATTCCCGGTTCAACCGAAAGGATCATCCCCGGCTCAAGCTGTGTGTCGTCTCTTGTGTTAAAACACGGTGATTCGTGCACTTCGATGCCTATGCTATGCCCCAAGCCGTGACCAAAGCACCCCTCGTATCCATTCTGATAAATATGATTTCGTGCCGCCTGATCGACAGCAATGCAAGGCGTACCCGGGCGGATCGCCTCAAATGCTTTATTCTGCGCCTCCAGTACAGTATTATAAACCTCAAGCTGTTCCTCGTTTGCTCTCTGAACTGCGACCGTTCTGGTCATATCGGAGCAATAACCGTTCACAACGGCGCCGAAATCCATGGTAATAAAATCACCGATCTCAATCGGTTTATCGGTCGGGACTCCGTGCGGTAATGAAGAATTCTTTCCGGATACAACAATAAAGTCAAACGCAACGCCTTGACTCCCCTGTTTAC
>CAYLIT010000249.1:0-2379 GCA_964383835.1 uncultured Eubacteriales bacterium | reverse complement strand
CACGTAGCCGCCGGCCTCGGAGGTACCCATGGCCACGCCCAGCACGGAATCATCGTCCAGATCCATGGCACCCGCCAAAGCGGTCACGTCACCGTCGTTGGCCACCTCGATGGGAATATTCTCACCGATCTCCTTGGCCACGTCGATGTACATATTCTTAACCTTCTTCTCGAAGTCCTCGTCGCTGACCTTCAGGAAGAGAGAGGCCACCATGATGCGGTTATCCACGTAAACACCGGCACTGGAAACACCGATGGCATCCACCCGGGGCATATGGGAAGCGGCAGTCTTCATGGCATCTAAAATACCCTGATAGTGATAATCGGGATCGGTGTTGGTCTTGGGGAACCAGACCACCTCTTCGGAGTAAACGCTCTCGCCGTCGATAACAGCGCTGACCTTACGGTCACTGCCGCCTGCATCAAAGCCGATGCGGCAGCCGTCCAGATGACGGCCGATGGGAGCAGCAGCAGACTTATCCTTGGGCGCATCCTCCAAAGCGCAGACCTCCACGGTGAAGGGCTGCTCGTAAACACGCTCCATAAAATGAACGTCAAAATCACGTAATCCGCCGTCGGTGTAGGCCTCTTTGATCTTGTTCCCTACCATCTCGCTGCCGGCGATGATGATCTTATAGCCGCCGGCCACCCACAAAAGGGACTTAGCCAGACGCTCGATGAAACGGAAGTTCTCTTCGTCATGCCCGGTACCGTCACGGTAGATACGGGTCTTATAAGTAGTGGTATAACCCTTGTTACGCTCCACGGCGATCACGATATCCTGACCGTCCTCACGGGTAGCCTCCCGCATATCACGGCAGATCACGGAAAGGGGCCGGAACTGAGGGTCGAGCTTGGCGTTTACTTTAAGCTTCATACTTGATTACTCCTTTGATGATAGTCTTTTGAATTTCAAAATTCTCGTCGGTGATGATGATATCCGCATCCTTGCCCACCTCGATGGAGCCCTTGCGATCCTGGATCCCCAGGGTGGTCGCAGGGTTCAGAGTGGCACAGTTGACACACTCATGCAGAGGAATGTTGGAATTGCTGTATACGTTCCAGACGCCGCGGTTCAGGTGCAGAACGCTACCCGCCACCGTGCCGTCCTCCAGGCGGCAGATGATATCGCGATAGATGATCTTGGCGCCGCCCAGGGTATATTCACCGTAGGGCAGCCCCCCCGCAGGCAGACAGTCGGTAATAAAACAAAGCTTGCGGCCCTTGATCTTCCACAAAAGATCATAGAAGCACTTATCCACGTGGAAGGTATCCACGATGACTTCACAGCTTACGTCGGAATTAAAAGCGGCACCCACAACGCCGGGAGCGCGATGGGCCAACGGGGTCATGGCGTTAAAGAGGTGCGTTACATGGGCAACGCCCGCTTCGGTGCCGGCCATCGCCGTTTCGTAATCAGCAGAGGTATGCCCCATGGAGACCACCACGTCGGTATCGCGGCAGATCTCACGAATGGCGGCAAAATCCTCGGTATCGGTCTCCGGTGCCAGAGTAATGATGCTGATGATATCGGAAAACTCCTTCACAAACTTGGCATCCGGCTTCAAAATGTACTTGGCGTCCTGCGCGCCCTTCTTGCTTTCGCTGATAAAGGGACCCTCGGCGTGGCAACCCAAGATCACGCTGCCGTCCCAATCCTTGCTCTCTTCTTTCAGACCCCGGCAGATCTCCAAAGCCTTGCGGATCACCTTCATATCCACCGTCATGGTGGTGGGCAGATATCCGGTCACACCGTTGGCCAAAAGACCCTTGGAAATGGTGCGGATGGATTCCTCTTCCCCGTCACATACGTCCTTACCTAAGTAACCGTGAATATGCAGATCGATCAGACCGGGAGCAATGTAGCCGCCCTTAGCGTCCAGTACCTCGACACCCTCGGGGATCAGCTCTTCGGGCAGGATCCCCTCGATCACGTCCGAGATCAGAACCGCCTGACCCTCGATCACCCGGTCCTTGAGAATGATTTTACCGTTTTTGATCGCTTTCATACCGTTCTCCTTTTCATACATTCGGGAAGCCTACTTGCCCCCATTATCTTCGTAATCATTATAAAACAAAAATTCCCATTAAGCAATAGAAGAACGGCTAATTTTTTTATATTTTCCGTCAACCACAAAAAATCGGCAGGCCTCAATGAAGTCTGCCGATTTTCAGTTCTCGAATTATTGCTGTGCTTCCCAGACAACGGTATCATCAACGATACAGGTAAAGTTTGTTCTGCCGGGATCGCCTTCACCAAACGTTCCATCATACAAGGCAACCGAGTATTCCATCCAATATGTAAAGAAGTCAACCGATGCCTCAATAGGACGATCCTCCACGCCATTATTTCCATAGGTGCAGTTGATGAAGGTAATAG
>CAYLIT010000248.1:0-2382 GCA_964383835.1 uncultured Eubacteriales bacterium | reverse complement strand
CGTTTTGAAAAAGGGATCGATCAAAAGAAGATGAGCTTAGATCTGAAGATGTCCAAAAACTACATATATAATATTGAAGCAGGCTATACCTATCCCTCCATGACGCAGTTTTTTGCCATTTGTGAATATCTTGATATTATGCCTCATGAGTTTATGAAATTTGATTCTTCTTACAGCACTCCGGAGGAAGAATTATTAGAGGCGGTGGCGGGGTCTACGCCCGAAAAAATGGAGCGTGTGATCGCCTTTGCCAAGTCTCTTGAGGGGTAATTCCTTACAAGAATATCGTTCATAATTTGGATAAAATCACGGTTTTGAAGTTTTGTGGCGAATGTGTTGCAATTTAAAAAATAAGGGGTTATAATGAGGGCGAGGGCGACAAGAATCGAACCCGTTACGGTTTCTCATGCCGCCTTGCTCGCGTTCATTTTTGTTAGGCGACGTGAGGCAAGAAAAAACGAAAAAATATTATTTGTCAGGCGTGACAAGTTCTAAGGTGATAAATCATGGCTAAAAAGCTTTCAACGCAAGAGATTACCGAGGGGCCGCTGATACGGCCTATTATTCGTTACACCATCCCCATTATCCTATCCAGCGTGCTGCAGCTGTTGTTCAACGCGGCGGATCTGGTGGTGGTGGGGCAGTTTGGCAGTGAAAATTCGGTAGGAGCCGTAGGTGCCACCAGTTCGCTGACCGGTTTGATGGTCAATTTCTTTTTGGGATTATCGGTGGGTGCCGGTGTTGTGGTGGCCCACGGTATCGGCGCACACGACGATGAAAAGGTGCGGCAGACGGTACATACCTCCATTCCGCTGGCGGTCGTCTGCGGTGCCATTCTGACGTTGGCAGGCGTGCTGTTTTCCGGCAAGATGCTGGAATGGATGGGCACTCCGCAGGAAAATCTTCCGCTGGCCACCCTTTATATGCGCATTTATTTCGGCGGTATGATCTTCAATCTGCTGTTGAATTTCGGCTCCTCCATCCTCCGCGCGGCGGGGGACAGCTCCGGCCCTATGAAATATCTGACCGTGGGCGGCGTGGTGAACGTGGTGCTGAACCTGGTGTTCGTGATCTGCTTTAAGATGGACGTGGCAGGCGTTGCGCTGGCTACTGTCATTTCGCAAGGCATTTCGGCCTTTTTGATCCTTCGGGCGCTGATGAAGCGTACCGACGCCTGTCGTCTCCGTCTTCGGGAGCTGGGGATCCATCGCAAGCCGATGAAGCGGATCTTGGCCATCGGCGTGCCCTCGGGGTTACAGAGCTCGCTGTTTGCCATCTCCAATCTGCTGTTGCAGTCCTCCATGTTCAGCTTCGGTGCGGTGGCGCTGAAGGGTGTTTCAGCCGCCTCCAACATTGAAAGCTTCGTTTACGTACTGATGCACGCCTTCAATCAGACCATGGTGAATTTCACCGGTCAGAATGCGGGCGCGCGGAAATATCGGCGGATCGCCAAGCTGTATTTTACCTGTCTGTGGATGATGCTGGTCAGCAGTCTGTTGCTGTGCGGGGTGCTGTATCTCTTCGGTGAACAGCTGCTTTCCATCTACATCCCCGGCGATAAAGCCGCCATCGAGTTTGGGATGCAACGGATGGCCATGGTGGGAATGATCTACTTCCTCTGCGGGATGATGGAGATCGCCACCGGCGGCGCAAGAGGTCTGGGGATCTCCTTCTCTACCATGCTGGTGACGGTGTTCGGCGTCTGCGGTGTGCGGATCGCCTGGATCTACACCGTCTTTGCCGCCAACCGTACCCTGCCTACCCTTTACGCTTCCTATTCCGTTTCCTGGATCCTTACCTATGTTGTTGTTTCGTTTATCTTCTTCGGGGTGCTTCGCTACCGCCGAAAACGCGCCGAAAGGATGGCTTAAGGTTTTATGTATATTTTGTATTGTTCCGAAAACGGCACTACCCGTCGGTATGCCGAGCTGTTGAGCGAGGCCACCGGCCTGCCCTGTAAGAGCGACCCCAGTGAGGTGCCGGTGGGGGAGCGGGTGATCTTTTTCGGCTGGGTCAAGGCCGGCAAGATCATGGGCTATCGCTATGCCTTTTCGCACTTCGATCTGCAGGCGGTCATCGCCGTGGGGCTGGCGCCCACCGGTACCCGGGAGCAGCAGCTGCGCAAGAGCAACAACCTGCGGGATACCATGAAGCTGTTCACCCTGCAGGGTGGTTATGCCCCCGAAAAGCTGTCCGGCATGAACAAGACGGGGATGAAGCTGGTGACGGGGACGCTGTTGAAAAAGCTGCGCCGCAACCCGACTCCCACTCCCGCCGAGCAGGACATGATCGCGTTGCTGGAAAACGGCGGCGACCGGGTGAGCAAAGAGAATATGAGTGAAGTCATGAAATGGTACTTCAGAGAATAAAAAATAACTCCGC
>CAYLIT010000247.1:0-2415 GCA_964383835.1 uncultured Eubacteriales bacterium | reverse complement strand
CAGAACTACGGTACCGTTATCGTCACCCTGGCTGACGAGGACAAGGAGGAGGCTCTGCCCCTGGTCCGTCGGTTCTACGACATGGGCTTCAATATTGAAGCTACCGTCGGCACCGCCGATTTCCTGAAGGAAAACGGCATCCGCACCCGCGTTCGCGGCAAGATCTCCGAGGGTAGCGAAGAGATCCTGGATTCCATCCGCGCCGGCTACGTCAGCTACGTTATCAATACCCGCGCCATCCTTTCCGGCGTGCATTACGAGGACGGCGTGGCCATCCGCCGTTGTGCCGTTGAAAACGGCGTTACTCTCTTCTCCTCCTTGGATACCGTCCGCATCGTGCTGGACGTGCTGGAAGAGATCACCAATAAAGTATCGACCATCGATGCAAAATAAGAGGTTGCTATGAAACAACGTATTTTTACGATCAAAGAGAACTGCTATCTCACCGATACGGTTCTTCGGATGGTGGTAGAGGGTGATACCTCTGCCATCACCGCCCCCGGGCAGTTCGTTAATATTCTTTTGGAGGGCAAGTACCTCCGTCGCCCCATCTCCATCTGTGATTGGGATGAGAGCACCATCACCTTGATCTATAAGGTGGTGGGCGGCGGCACCGAGCAGATGAGCGGGCTGAAGGTGGGGGACAAGCTGGACCTTCTGGTAGGTCTCGGTAATGGCTACACCACCGAAAAATGCCCCGAAAAGACCCTTCTGATCGGTGGCGGCGTGGGCGTTCCGCCTCTCTACGGCCTTTGCAAAAAACTGCTGGCCGAGGGTAAAAAGCCCCACGTGATCTTAGGCTTCAACACCAAAAGTGAGGTCTTTTTGAAAGAGGACTTCGAGGCGCTGGGGGCCGAAGTAACGGTGGCCACCGCCGACGGTTCCATGGGCGTCAAGGGCTTTGTTACCACCGCCATGGAGCAGTTGGATTACGATTATTTCTGTACCTGCGGTCCCGAACCTATGTTTCGGGCAATTGAAAAAATTGCCAAGACCTCCGGTCAGTACAGCTTTGAAGAGCGGATGGGCTGCGGCTTCGGTGCTTGCATGGGTTGCTCCTGCAAGACCAAGTACGGCAACAAGCGCATCTGTAAGGAAGGCCCCGTGATGGAAAGGGAGGAGATCATATGGTAAATACGAAGGTCAGCCTTTGCGGCGTCGAGATCAAAAATCCTATCATCCCTGCCAGCGGCACCTTTGGCTTTGGCTATGAGTTCGCCGAGCTTTACGATATCAACGTGCTGGGCTCTCTCTCGTTTAAAGGCACCACGTTAGAGCCCCGCTTCGGCAACCCCACCCCGCGTATCGCAGAATGTACCGAAGGCCTTTTGAACGCCGTCGGTCTGCAGAACCCGGGCGTGGATAAGGTCATCTCCGAAGAATTACCTAAATTAAAGGCTTGCTTTTCCGATCCCCTGATGGCCAACGTCAGCGGTTTTTCGTTGGATGAATACCGTGAAACCGTCCGTCGGCTGGATGCGGAGGAGCAGATCGGCTGGTTCGAGATCAACGTTTCCTGCCCCAACGTGCGCGGCGGCGGCATGAGCTTCGGTACCGACCCTAAGGCGGCGGCCTCCGTCACCGCCGAGGTGCGTAAGGTCACCAATAAGCCGATCATTATGAAGCTGACCCCCAACGTGACGGATATTGCATCCATCGCCAAGGCCTGCGCCAATGCAGGTGCCGACGGTATCAGTCTGATTAACACCCTTTTGGGAATGCGCATTGACCTCAAGACTAAAAAGCCTATTTTGGCCAATAAAATGGGCGGCTTTTCCGGCCCTGCCATCATGCCGGTGGCACTTAGGATGATCTACCAGGTCTACGAGGCCGTGGACGTGCCCATCGTGGGCATGGGCGGTGTTTCTACCGCCGAGGACGTCATCGAAATGATGCTGGCAGGTGCCACCGCTGTTGAAGTGGGTGCCGCCAACCTGCGGGATCCCTTCGCATCCAAAAAGATTGCCGAGGATCTGCCTCGTGCCATGGAAAAATACGGAATCACTGATTTACAATCTATTATAGGAGGAGCACACTAATGGGCAAGGACGTTATTATCGCCTGCGATTTCGCAAGCAAAGAGGAAACTTTAAAGTTTTTGGATCTCTTCAAGAATGAAGAGCGCAAGCCTTTTCTGAAGATCGGCATGGAGCTGTTCTATGCCGAGGGTCCCGCCATCGTTCGGGAGCTGAAGGAAAGAGGACATAAGATCTTTTTGGATCTCAAGCTGCACGATATCCCCAACACCGTAAAGAAGGCCATGGCCGTTCTTTCCCGGCTGGACGTGGATATGACCAACCTGCACGCTTCCGGCACCATCTCCATGATGGAGGCCGCTTTAGAGGGCTTGACCCGTCCCGACGGTACCCGCCCCATGCTGATCGCGGTCACCCAGCTGACCTCCACCGATCAGGA
>CAYLIT010000246.1:0-2426 GCA_964383835.1 uncultured Eubacteriales bacterium | reverse complement strand
TGGAATGCAAGGATGGCAAATATTCCGTTCGTATTCCCGAAGCGCTGAGACCTTATATGGGCGGTAAGACCGTTATCGAAGAAAAATAAGCGTAAAAAATTGCGTTCCGAAAGGAACGCAATTTTTTTATTTCTTTAAGTAAACCACTTGATTGGCTTTGAGCGAAAATTCTTTGGAATTCCAATCCACCCGCTCAAGGTGGTGGGTCTCATCGATAAGGTACACCTCGAAGCCTTGGAGATTGGTGGTGATCGTCCGATCCTCGCCGATGTTGGCGAGCATCACCGCGTTGGTTTCGCCGTTTGTGGCGGCGGTGGCAAAGACACCTTCTTCCTCTACGGAACATTCTGCCTGCTGACCGAGTACGTACAGCTCACCGAATGCCTTTAAAGCATAGTAGGTAGCATAAGGTTGGCGGGTCGCGCAATTGAACAGTCCGGCGTACACCGAGGTGCCGAAACGGGCATCATAATACATCAGCATATCCACCGGCAGATCCTGCATTCCCAACATGACGGCGGCGGTATGGGCGGCGGCCTCGGCGGTACCCCGTGATTCTACGGTATAATGGGTATTCCATTCGTTGAAATGGCTTTCGGTATGGGTAAAGCCATAAGCATCCAGATGCTCACGAAACTTTTTCGCCATAATGAAATTATGGGGGGTATCCCAATAGGAATGCCAGGTAAAGAAATCCAAGGGGATATTATTTTTTTGCGCATAATCCATAAATCCTTCAAAGAACTCTACACGGTAGGCAGCGGAGCCATCGGCATGGCTGGGGGGAACCTCATCGGGGAAAAAGCCGTACATGGTGCAGGCGGCGTAACCGCCGATCTTGATGGTATCCCCAAAGCAACTGCGCAGGTGCTTGGCGACGGTGCCGTAGAATTCATAGAACTCTTCCTTAGTACCCAGCCAGCACTGGTTCATCCGCTTGACGGGAGCCCCGGGATAGCCGTTTTCCGGCTCGTTCCAGATCTCCCAATATTTGAGATCATAGTGAAAGCCGTCTGCCCAGCCTTCGTTATAGTGGCGAATGATATGCTCGCAGATCTCTGCCCACTTTTGGAAATTGGCAGGAGGATAAATGTTGCGGGGCTTGAAGCCCTGGCGGACTGCATTCTCGATGGTAACGCCCAAGCGGTAATAAGGAACGCAATCGTATTTCAAAAGCTCTGCCAGCATGTGGTCGGTATATTCAAAATCATAGGAAGCAGGATCGTTGACATCCGCTTCGAAATTTGGAAAAATACGAGGAATATCCACCTTGGGACGCATGGCATCCAGCCCTTGATCGTGCAGACGGGCATAAGGAATGTGTGCTTCCTGCAGATAATGGCAAAGATCGTAGGTGTTGCCGTAATAGGGCGCACCGCCCACTGCGTGCATCGGCTTGATCTTGCCGATGATATGGTCAAAATTCACTTTCATATCGTAAACCTCCTTTTTTACTTCATTATAACAGTTTTGCCCCCCAAAAATCAACAAAAAGGTTTACGAAACTTTTTCGTAAATGTTGATTTTTAGGGAAGTCCTTGGTAAAATAAAGCCAAAAGGGGGAATCAGGATGACTTTAAAGGATCTTGCCGCCGAGGCAGGGGTTTCGGTTGCCACCGTTTCAAAGGCATTCAAGAATGCCGACGACGTGGGAGAGGAAACCAAGGAGCGCATCTACGCCATTGCCAAAAAGCACGGCTGTTTTCATAAATATTATAAAGAGCGGTACGAAAAGAAGGTGGTGGCAGTGATCTGCCACGAGCTGAACAGCGCTTTCTACAGCACACAGCTCGAATATATTAAAGCCTACTTTGCCCGCCGCAACACCGATATCATCATCTCTACCGATGATTTTGATAAAGATAAACAGCGGGAGCTGATCCAATTCCACGCCACCCTCACCAAGGTGGACGGTATTATTGCCTTCGGTCTTTATCAGCCTGTGCCGAAGGGAATCGAGGTGCCGGTGGTTGCCATCGGCGGAAACCGGGAGCTCTCCCACACCGATAGCGTCCGTCCCAACCATCGCAAAGCCATGTGCTCAGCGGTTTCCCATCCGAAGGAACTGGGGCACCGGGATATTGCATTTATCGGCGAAAAGCTGACCGCCAAATATCAAAACAGTTTTGCCTATGCCATGGAACGCTATGACCTGCCCAATGATCTGCAGATCATCACCGAGGCCCGTTTTGAAGAAGCAGGGCTGATGGGAGCAGAATCCTTACTTGATAAGGGTAAGAACTTTACAGCCATTGTCTGTGCCTATGACTACATTGCCATCGGCGCCATCAAAGCGCTAAACAACCACGGACTGCGAGTTCCGGAGGATATTTCGGTGATCGGCTCGGATAAATAACACTTCCCGAAAGGGAAATATCACTCTGTGCGTTCAGCACAGAATATCACTATAAAAAATTACTACCCGA
>CAYLIT010000245.1:0-2450 GCA_964383835.1 uncultured Eubacteriales bacterium | reverse complement strand
AAAGAGTGCAGATTTCGTCAAAACACCCCGAAGTCGTATGTGATACTACGAGAGGATATACGGGGTCCCCGGCAAGATGGAATTTTGTTGGGGAAACCAATGGCGGGAGCGGATTTTCTGCGTATAGCAGAATGGAGCGTGAGCTATTGGTTTCGACGAGGCGGAAAGCAGAAAAATTTCAATTAAAATCTGCAAAGCAGATTTTTTTCTTATAAAGAAAACAGAGAGAAAGAGTGGCGACTTTTTCTCTCTGTAAACTTTGAATATTGGCAGTGACCATAGAGTTTTTATTCTTCAGCGGTCGGTGCCTTTTTTGGAAGTCTTGGTTATTCCTCGAACATAGTGACCTGATCGCTGGGGAGATCCTGCTGACGCAGGAGATGACCCACGGCGGGCAGGTTCTTGGTGCGGTAGTAGGAGAGGTTGGTAAGACCCGCCTCGGCTACGGTGGTGGCATCCTGCAGGGTGTGCTTGCCCTTTTGGGTCATAACGGTGACGCCCTGGGTGGATTTGGTGGTTTTTTGAGGGATCAGCGCAGAATGGATCACCAGGCCCTTTTGATTGCTGGACACCAACAGCAGGTCCGTCTCTTCGGTGAGCTGCAGGGTGGCAGCCAGGGGGGCTTTATCGCTGTAGGCATTGATCAGCCGGCGGCGGTTGGTGACCGTCTTATAGGAGGTAAGGGGAACCTTGGCGGCTTTGCCGTTTTCAAAGAAGAACAGCATATCTCCGCTATAGTCGGTGGTAACCGCCATGGCGACCACCGTTTCGTCCTGCTCCATTTCCAGCTTTGCAGGGAGGTAATCGCCCAAAAGGCTGGCCTTGGTATCTTCGAAGTCGTAGCCCTTGGCCTTATAGGCGTTGTGCTTGCTGGTGAAGAAGATCAGCTCGGCTTTATTGGTAGACTCCACCGCACGGCGCAGGCTGTCGCCATCCTTGTACTTCTGGGCGCTGTTCATGCGCAAGGAGTTGGGCTGGATCTTTTTGAAGTAGCCTTCTTTAGACAGGAAGTAGGTGACGGGGTAATCCTCAATGTGCTCGGTTTCGTCGATCTCCACCATCTGATCCTCGTAGACCAGCTCGGTCTTACGGGGGGAGGCGTACAGCTTTTTCACCCGCTTGAGGTCACTTTCGATCAGGCGGTTGACCTTGGTACGGCTTTTGAGGATGGATTCCATCTCGGCGATCTCTTTTTCCAGATCGGCGATCTCCTCCAAACGGTTAAGGATATATTCTTTATTCAGATAGCGCAGTTTGATATTGGCGATGTATTCAGCCTGGATCTCGTCCACGCCGAAGCCGATCATCAAATTGGGAACTACCTCTTCATCCCGCTCGGTCTCCCGCACGATCTTGATGGCCTTATCGATATCCAACAGGATCTTCTTCAGACCCAGCAGGAGGTGCAGTTTTTCCTTGGCCTTTTGCAGATTGAAGTAGGTGCGGCGCTTGATGCACTCGGTACGGAAGGCCAACCATTCCTCGATCAACTGGCGCACACCCAGCACCTGGGGAGTGCCGGCGATCAGCACGTTAAAGTTACAGCCGAAGCTATCCTCCAAGGGGGTCATCTTAAAGAGCTTGGCCATCAGCTTTTCGGGATCGGTGCCTCGCTTCATCTCGATAGAGATGCGCATACCGCTCTTATCGGACATATCCTTGACGTCATTGAGCTCACGCAGCTTGCCGGCCTTATAAAGCTCGATGATCTTATCGATGATGGCTTCCACGGTGGTGGTGTAGGGGATCTCGTTGACGGAGATCAGGTTGCCCTCTACCGAATAGCGGGAACGCACGCGGATGGAGCCGCGGCCGGTTTCGTAAACCTCTTTGATCTGAGATTGGTTGACCAGCAGTTGACCGCCGGTAGAAAAATCCGGACCGGGCATGGTCTGCTCGATGGGGTGGTCGGGGTTTTCCATCAAAGCAATGACGGTGTCGCAGACCTCCCCTAAATTGAAGGAGCAGATATTAGAGGCCATACCGACTGCAATACCCTGGTTGGGGGTGGTCAGAATGGTGGGGAAGGAGACGGGGAGCAGGGTGGGCTCGGTGGTGGAATTATCGTAGTTGGGAACGAAATCCACCGTATCCCGGTCGATATCCCCGAATACCTCTTTACAGATGGGGGCTAACTTCGCCTCGGTATAACGGGAGGCGGCGTAGGCCATATCCCGGGAATAGACCTTACCGAAGTTGCCCTTGGAATCCACGAAGGGCAGGGGCAGAGCCTCGTTACCTCTTGCTAAACGGACCATCGTTTCATAGATGGCGCCGTCGCCGTGGGGGTTCAATTTCATGGTGGCACCCACGATGTTGGCGCTCTTGACCAGCCCGCCGTTCAAAAGGTTCATTTTATACATGGTATAGAGCAGCTTGCGGTGAGCGGGCTTTAAACCGTCAATCTCGGGGATGGCGCGGGAGAGGATGACGCTCATGGCGTAGGGCAT
>CAYLIT010000244.1:0-2467 GCA_964383835.1 uncultured Eubacteriales bacterium | reverse complement strand
AAGATGGTGCGGGCTACCTCTTTTAAAATATCGGTAAAGATCCCTCGTCCCTCGGCAGAGGCGGTGATATCATAAAACACCAGCTCATCGGCACCGCATTCGCTGTAGTATTTCCCCAGCTCCACCGGAGAGGATACGTCCGAAAGGCCCTGAAAATTGACTCCCTTGACCACCCGTCCGTTTTTTACGTCCAGGCAGGGGATGATTCTTTTTGTGATCATTTTGCCACCTCCAAAGCTTCTTTCAAATCTATGGCACCGATATAATACGCCTTGCCGATGATGGCGCCGTAAAGCTCCATCTCACGCAATGCTTTCACGTCCTCGATAGAGGAAACACCCCCCGAGGCGATGAGATCGATGCTGTACGCCCCACTCAATTCCTTATACAGAGCCAGGTTGGTGCCCTGCATGGCGCCATCCCGGGAAATATCGGTGCAGATCACCGTCTGTACCCCCAAGGCTTGCATCTTGGCAAAGAAATCCTCTGCAGTCTGCTCGGATCTTTCAGTCCAGCCCTTGATGGCCACAAATCCGTCCTTCAGGTCTACACCCACGGCAATCTTTTTGCCGTATTTCGCAAGTGCCGCCTTTAAAAAGGCCTCATCGGTGACGGCGGCGGTGCCTAAGATCACCCGATCCACCCCGATGGACAGATAAGCCTCGGCGATCGCCATGTTGCGGATACCGCCCCCAACCTCCACGAAAAGGTCGGTGTTTTTGACGATTTTTTCGATGGTTTCAAGATTGGCGGGGACACCGCTTTTGGCCCCCTCCAGATCCACCAAATGGATATATTTCGCCCCGGCGGCCTCAAAATCCGCGGCCACCGCCAGGGGGTTATCGTTATAGACGGTCATCTCAGCGTAATCGCCCTTGAAAAGGCGCACCGCCTTACCGCCCACCAGGTCTATTGCGGGGAAAATGTTCATGCTTGTACCTCGCAGAATGCTTTCAGAATGGCAAGACCCACCTTGCCGCTTTTTTCGGGATGGAACTGGCAACCGAACACGTTGCCCTTGGCTACAGCGGCGGTGAGCTGGGCACCGTATTCCGCAGTGGCGGCCAGGGAGTCCTCGCACCCTTTGGCGTAGAAGGAGTGAACAAAGTAAACGCAGTCCCCCTCTTGAACGTACTTAAAGAGCGGACAATCCTTTTGCGTCAGCTTCAAGCCGTTCCAGCCGATATGGGGGATCTTAAGCTCTGACGGAATAACCCCCTCCATGGGGACGACAGATCCCTTTAAAAGACCCAAGCCCTCGTGCTCGCCGTATTCAAAGCCCTTTTCAAACAGCAGTTGCATTCCAAGGCAGATGCCCATTAAGGGCTTACCTGCCGCCGCCTGCTCCTTGACAAAGGCGTCCAGATCGTTTTCGCGTAATTTTGCCGCCGCATCTCCAAAGGCGCCCACCCCGGGCAGGATCAGCCGGTCGGCTTTCATCAGTTCTTGTTTGTTGCCGGAGACAAAGGCCTCTTCTCCGATGGCCTCGATGGAGGATCTCAAGGAAAAGAGATTGCCTACGCCGTAATCGATGATACCGATCATTATAATACCCCCTTAGTAGAAGGGATGGCATCGGTTCCATCGGTTGCCACCGCCATCTTCAAAGTGCGGGCTACCGATTTAAAGCACCCTTCGGCAATGTGGTGGGCATTGGTACCGGCCAGCTTACGGATATGCAGGCTCATGGGACACTGGCGGGTGAAGGCCAGCCAGAATTCCTCTACCAGTTCACTGTCGAAGCTGCCGATCTTTTCGGTGGGGATCCCTAATTCATAGCAAAGGCAGGTGCGCCCCGAAAGGTCGGCAGCGGTGAGGATCAGCGCCTCATCCATCGGCAGAATAAAGCTGCCGTAACGGTTGATCCCCCGCTTTTCACCCAGCGCCTCTTCGAAGGCCGAACCCAGGCAGATGCCGATATCCTCGGCGCTGTGGTGATCGTCCACCTGAATATCCCCCTTACAGATGACCTCCAGGTCGAATTTGCCGTGAGCGGCAAAGAGGGTCAGCATGTGGTCCATAAACCCGATGCCGGTCTGCACCGTGCTTTTGCCGGTGCCGTCCAGGTTCAGGGTCAATTGAATGTCGGTCTCTGCCGTTTTTCGGTTGATTGTTGCCTCTCTCATGCTTGTTCCTCCAAAATCTCCGCAACGGTGCGGCAAAATACGTCCATCTGCTCTGCTGTGCCGATGGTGATACGGTTGAAATCCTTGATGCGTTCTTTGGTAAAGTGCCGTACCAGGATCCCCCGCTTTTTCAGTTCGTCATACAGGGTCTCGCCGCCGATACGGGTGCTTTTTGCAAAGATAAAGTTGGCATCGGAGGGCAATACCGCAAAGCCAAGCTCCTGCAGACGTTCTGCCGTCTGCTCCCGTACTTCGATGATCTTACGGCATTTTTCCAGGTAATAGTCCTCGGCGTCCACCGTAGCCTCCCCCAACCGCATGGTCAGGCGGTTGATATTATA
>CAYLIT010000243.1:0-2471 GCA_964383835.1 uncultured Eubacteriales bacterium | reverse complement strand
GAGATCCGTGCCGATGGCACGGATCTTTTTTATTGCAGTTTATGCAGAAAGTAGGTGGCGGCGAGGAGGTCGGCGCAGCCGCCGGGGGAAAGGTTGCGGGAAATAAAGGCATCGTCCAGGGTCTCCAGCGCGGGGTGGGGGAAGAGCGGTTTTGAGTTCTGCGAGAGCTCGTTCCGGCCGGGCGCGGGGGCGCAGTCGTTTGTGATCTTGGGGCGGTGCGTTGCGGATGCGGTGTCGGGGGCGCAGTTGTTTGCGATCTTGGGGGATCGTGGCAGGGCGGTTAAGAGTGCGCGGGCTTGCTCCTTTGCCCAGGCGGCACCGTCGGAGCCGCCCCGGTGGTAGAGGTTGGTGTCCTGGGCCTCGGCGATGAGGTGCAGAAGGGTGAGGGCACCGGCTTCGTTTTGAGAGTAGCCGGTTTTTAGGTAGGCTTCATAGGTAGGGAGGGCGATCTCTGCCACGGAGGGGAGGCCTGCCGCGGCCTCTCCGCGGATGCCGGTCAGCCCCAGGGTCTGATACAGCCGAAGACCTGCGGTGGAGCCGTCGGTGGCGGTAAGGTCGGCGGTGGAGGGGGCGGCAAGCGTTGCCACCGTTTGCAGAATTTCGGCGGTGGGGACGGTGGGAGCTTCGGGGTTCCAAAGCCGACCTAAGGCGCCGCACAGCAACCCCATGGTATAGATGGCGCCTTTATGGGTGTTGACTCCGCCCGTGGCTTGAAGCATGGCTTGCTCTGCACGGAGGCCTGCCTTTTTCAGAGTGGAAAAGGCTTCGGCGGGGGTCGCCCGGGCGGTGGCTTGGCCGATGGTTACACATTCCTCAAAGTAGGGACGTAAGGTCTCGGCGCTCCGCTCGAAGAGGGGGAGATCCATATCCTCGTGACTGCCGCAGTTGCGCTCGTCCACCAGCCCCGGCTTGGGGGTGGTGTGTACCTCGTCGATGAGGCTTTGCACCGCTATGTTTGCAATCGTTTTGGCGTCTGCTTTGGCGAAATGGTCGGTGAGGATTTGGGTGGTGGCGGCCTGCAGCTCCTCCACCGTATGAAGGCGGCGGGCGGCGCAGTTCCGCCCCGGCTTGCCGCAGACGATACAGCCCCTGAGGGTCTTGCGCGTGAGTTTTTGGCCGTCGGTGTCCAGCACGTCCATATCGAACAGCCTTCCTACGGGGGTGGCTTCTTCGATGGAGAGGGTGATCTCCTTCCCCTTTTCGGCGGGTAGATCCACCGCAAAAAAGGCGGTACAGCCGGTAGAACGCTTGGTGGCTTCCTGATAAGTGACGGGCGGGAGACTTTGTCTCAACGCGCAAAGGCCCGCATCAAAGGCGCGCTCGATGAGGGGCGAGGTCTTGACGGGGCCTGCGATATTCATGGTGAAGGAGATCAGCGGCAGGCCGTACTCTTCCAGCAGCTCCTGCTGGCGGCGGGCCCGCACTTCTCTCGCTTCTAACATTTGCATTAAGGTGACCTCGGTCATACGATCAGGTCGGATTGCTTTTCCTGCTGAGCGTCCAGCTTTTTCAGGTTCTCCCAGGCGTTTTCACCCACACAGCCGATCATCAGATATTCCTTCTTGAACCGGTCGTAGATGAAGTGGTACAGCAGATGGAAGTTTTCGATCTGCCCGGTGTGGGAGACGTGGACGCGGGGGCCGGTGCAATGCACCAGCTTATCGCCGATCTTGATATGGGTGTTATCGGCATAGGTGATGGGCAGGTCGGCGGCGATGATCTCCTTGACCTTGGCTTCCACCTCGCGGATATCGAAATCGGGCTTGCGTTCGGGGAAGGTGAGGGCAAAGCCGTGCTTAATATCGCCGTGCCCGCAATGCTCCATATATTCCTGGGGAATGACCTCCTCACAGATATCCTCGGCGGAGTGGGCCATCAGGCGGTAATGAAGGGATCTATAGACGTTCTTTTTGATCTCCTCCGGCTCGGGGCCGAAGATGGTGGGGCGGGCGATGAGGATCTGCTCACCCACGCCGATCAAAAGATTGGCGTTGAAGCCCAACAGGGGATAGATCAGGTCAAAATGCTCCACGATCACCCGCTTGCCGTTGTGAAGGGCTTCGGTGATGGCTTCGGCCAGCACGCTCATCTGGGTGAAGCCGTTCTCAAACCGCACGTCCAGATGATAGGTATGGGGGGTGAAGAAGCTGAAGCCGCCCTGCTCTAAGATGGGTAGGGGACGGATATACACACCGTCGTCGTCGTTGGTCAGCTCCAGACCCGGGAACATTCCCCGCAACAGGGAGCTCTTACCGGAGCCTGCTTCGCCGATGATACCGATCAGCTTATCGAAGGGGGAAAGGTATAGCTGAGCCAACTGCATTCCGAGGGCGTACATTCTTTTGTGGCCGCGGGGGGCGAAATAACTGCTTAAAACGTGACATTCCTGGCGTTCGGTCATGGTTTTTCCTCCTTTAGGGTGAGCAATCAAAATTGAACACCGTTTTGAAAAGGTGTTTTTTCGCTCACTC
>CAYLIT010000242.1:0-2517 GCA_964383835.1 uncultured Eubacteriales bacterium | reverse complement strand
ACGATGGATGCCTTGACCACCTGACCGCGGATCTCGTCGGGAGCGGCGGAAACACCGCACTCCAGCACGTAGGGCAGCTCCATGATAACGCTTTCGATCTCGAAGGGCCCGATGCGGTAGCCGGAGGACTTGATGACGTCGTCGATCCGGCTGACGTACCAGAAGTAGCCGTCCTCATCCCGCCAAGCGGTATCGCCGGTGTGATACATCCCGTCGTACCAGGCGTTATCGGTCTTTTCCCGGTCGCGATAATACTCCTTGAAGAGACCGCAGGGGATGGATCTATCGGTGTGGATGACGATCTCGCCGGTCTCACCGTCGGCAACGGGATTGCCTTCGGGATCCACGATATCCACGTCAAACTGCGGGGAGGCCTTGCCCATGGAACCGATCTTGGGGGTGGTGCCGATCAGGTTACCGATGGCCAGGGTGGTCTCGGTCTGGCCGAAGCCTTCCATGATCTCAAGACCGGTGGCGTCGCGGAACTGCTTGAACACCTCGGGGTTCAACGCCTCACCGGCGGTGGTCATGTGATGGATAGAGGATAGATCGTATTTGGAAAGATCACCCTTGATGAGAAGGCGCAGCATGGTGGGCGGTGCGCAGAAGGTGGTGATGTTGTATTTAGCGAACATGGGCAGGATCTCGTCTGCATCAAAGCGGTCGAAATCATAGACGAATACCGCACCCTCGCACAGCCACTGACCGTACAGCTTCCCCCACAGGGATTTGCCCCAACCGGTGTCGGAGATGGTCAGGTGCAGGCCGTCCCGCTCACAGCAATGCCAATACTTGGCGGTCACGAAGTGTCCCAGACCGTAGGTATGGCTGTGGGCGGCCATCTTGGGATTGCCGGTGGTGCCGGAGGTGAGGAACATCAAAGCGATCTCGTCCCCGCCCGGAGTATCGTCGGCACGCTCGAATTTGCTGGAAAAACGGGCAAATTCGGTGTTGAAGTCGTGCCAGCCCTCTTTCGGCTCACCCACGATGATCTTGGTCTTCATGCAATCGCACTTTTCAGCGGCGGCTGCGGCGATCTCGGCGGTGTCCCCGTCAGAGGTACAGAGGACGGCGCTGACACCGGCGGCGGTGTAGCGGTACTCAAAATCGTGCTCTTTGAGCTGATTGGTGGCAGGGATGGCGATGGCGCCCAGCTTATGCAGAGCGATCATGGCGAACCAGAACTGATAGTGGCGCTTTAAGACCAGCATGACCCGGTCGCCCTTCTTGATGCCAAGAGAGGCAAAGTAGTTGGCCGCCTGGTTAGAGGCCTTTTTGATATCCTTAAAGGTGAACCGACGCTCGGTCTTGTTGATATCCAGATGGAGCATGGCCAGCTTATCGGGGTATTTATCGGCGATGGCGTCCACGATATCAAAGCCGTAGTTGAACTTCTCGGTGTTGACGAAATCGATGGTCTTGAGACCGCCCCGCTCGTCCTCTTCCAGCTTGACGAACTTTTCGCAGATCAGCTCCTCCGATTTCTTGGCGGTCACGATGCTCTTGCGAACGGTAGACTCCTTGGTCTCCTCGCCGGGCAGAACCACTGCCAAAAAGACGCAATCGGCACCGTCTACGGCGATCATGCCGTGGGGGGTAGAGGAATTATAATAGATGCTGTCGCCCTCGTGCAGGATCTCGGTGTGCTCACCCACCTGTACCTTCAGAGAACCGCTGAGGATCAGGTCAAATTCCTGGCCCGAGTGCTTGGTCAGATGGATGGGCTTGTTCTGCTGAGCAGGGTCGTATTCGTAACGAACGTGATAGGGCTCTGCGATCTTATCCCGGAACATGGGCGCTAAGTTGCGGATGTCGATGCCATCCTCCTTGGCGGTCTCCTGGCCCTGACCCTTGCGGGTGACGGTATAGCTGGAAAGACGGGCGGAATGACCCTCCAAAAGCTCGGTCAGCTCCACGTCGAAAGCCAATGCGCATTTATGGATAAAGGTAAAGGGAATATCAGCCTGTGCCTTTTCGTAAATCAGGTATTGCTCCCGGCTGACTTCGGTCTTTGCAGCCATTTCGCCTACCGACCAGCCCATAATATCACGCATCTCCTTGATACGGGCGGCGATCTCGGTCAATCGAAGCATTGCAGTGTTGGTGTTCATGGTGTTTTTCTCCTTTAACTTTTATTTTTCATTCAAATGATTTTTGCTGTTTTATAACTTGCAAATAAAATAAAAAGACTCGTCTCAAATTTCTTTGAGACGAGTCTTGAATAAACAATACCCGCGGTACCACTCAAATTGCATCTTACGATGCCACTCAGGCTCCATCAAGCCGTATGCATTCACGCAGCAATCACGAAGGGCGCCTACTTGGTTCGGACCCTCAGCTCGGAAGTGATGGGAAATTCAGCAGTCCTTTATCGGGATCACACCATCCCCGACTCTCTTTGAAATTCGTTGCCGATTCCGTCTTCGTCATCGCTTTTACAATATGAAATTATTGTTATTTTAGCACCGCAAAAACGGTTTGTCAATAATTTTTTTGACGAAAAAATAAAAAAATCAC
>CAYLIT010000241.1:0-2526 GCA_964383835.1 uncultured Eubacteriales bacterium | reverse complement strand
CCTCCAGGGTGAGGGAGATGTCGTCCAGCGCCACCTTTTCGTTGACGGTGCCGGCATTAAATACTTTTGTTATGTTTTTCAGTTCAAGCATTTTTTGCGACCTCCTTCTTTTTGGACTTGCTGAAATAGGTCTTTTTGAGGTGGGGGACTGCCAGGAAGATGGCAACCACCAGGGCAGAGAGCATCTTCAAAAGGTCGGTATCGAGGCCTAAGAAGATGACCGTCTGATACACGATGTAGTAGATGATACCGCCCACGATGACGCCGCTCATACGAACGATATAGTTCTGGGGCAGCTTGGAGATCAGCACCTCGCCGATGATGACTGCCGCCAGGCCGATGACGATGGCACCGCGACCGTCGTTGATATCGGCTTTGCCGGAATACTGTGCCATCAGCGCACCGGAAAGGGCGACCACGCCGTTGGAGAGGGCCAGACCTACCACTTTGTGCATATTGGTATTGATACCCTGAGCGCGGGCCATCTTTTCGTTACAGCCGGTTGCGCGGAAGGCGGAACCGAACTTGGTGCCGAAAAAGCCGTAGAGCAGGGTGACCAGCACCACGCAGAACAGCGTCAACACCACCAGTGCATGGTATTTTTCCAGCTGGCTGATCAGTACGTCAAAGGTACGGGCAGGCAACGCCTGGTTGGCTTTGCCCATGATCTTCAGGTTGACCGACCATAGAATCAACTGGGTGAGGATACCGGCCAGGATCGCCGGAATACCCATCAAGGTGTGGAACAGGCCGGTCACCAGGCCGCAGGCCATACCGGCCAGGGTGGCGATCAGCATCGCGGGCCATACGTTCCAGCCGGCCGCCATCAGCATGGCACAGACTGCCATACCGGTGACCATCGAGCCGTCTACCGTCAGGTCAGACAGGTCCAGCACCTTATAGGTGATGTAAACGCCGACAGCCATGATACCCCAGATCAAGCCCTGGGCAGAGGCGCCGGGCAGGGTATTGGCGTATTGCTGTAAGCTTTCTAAAAAGTCCATTGTTTTCTCCTATCTTCATAAAAAGTGCCGCCACCTTTTGGTGGCGGCTCTTTTATTATAAAGCATTATTCTTGGAATTGCAAGAGTTTCTTAGTCCAGAGCGGTGTAGTCTTCGGGGATGGTGATGTTCAGCTCGTCGCAGATGGCCTTGTTGTACTTCTTGACGGGGGTCTCGTCATACTGGATGGCCATCTCTTCGATCTTCTCTTCACCCTTCAGGATCTTCACGGCCATCTCACCGGTCTTCTTACCGATGTTGTAGTAGTCGATAGAAAGGGTAGCGATACCGCAACCGCTGCAGATACCGGCCTCACCGGCGATGATGGGGGTCTTGGTGGGCAGAACGGTATTGTTGATAGTCTCGGTGCAGGAAGCGGCGGTGTTATCGGTGGGGATGTAGATGGCGTCGCACTTAGCGGCGGCAGCGGCAGCTACCTGAGCCACGTCGCTGGAAGCGGAGAAGGAATAATCCTCAACCTTGATGTTCTTGCCTTCCAGATACTCTTTTACAACCTTTACCTGATAAGCAGAGTTGGGCTCGGCGGAGCAGTACAGCAGACCAACGGTCTGGGCATCGGGAACCAGGTCGAGGATCATCTGAGCCTGCTCGGTCAGAGGAGCCAGGTCGGAGGTACCGGAGATGTTGCCGCCTACGGTGCCGGTGAAATTATCGATCTCAAGAGCTACGCCGTACTCGGTGATGGAGGTGCCCAGGATGGGGATCTCGGTGGTGGCATTGGCGGCAGACTGCAGAGCAGCGGTGGCGTTGGCCATGATCAGGTCAACGTCCTTGGAAACGAAGTCGTTAACGATGGTCACACAGGTGTTTGCCTCGCCGGCACCGTTGCCTTCCTGGAAGGTAACGTTCTCTTCGCCGAGACCGTCGATAACGGCATCCTTAAAGCCTTGGGTAGCGGCGTCCAGCGCGTCGTGAGTAACCAGCTGGCAGATACCGATGGTATACTTGCCGTCGTCTTCTTTCTTACCGCAAGCGGTCAGGCAGGTGAGTACCATTGCCAGAATGGCAACGATCGCAATAATTCTTTTGGCTTTCATGATTTTGTTCTCCTTTGAAGAAAATTTATTTCTTTTGGTGTTTAATACTTTAGCACTTTTGCCCGCTAAAGTCAATAGTTTTTAAAGAAAAAAAGAAGAAATTTTGTATTTTTGCAAAATTTCTTCTTTTTGGGGGTTATTCCAGTTCCTCGTAGCCTTCGGGAACGGTGATGTTCAGCTCGTCACAGAGAGCCTTGTTATACTTGGGAACGGGGGATTCATCGTATTGGATGGCCATCTCTTCGATCTTCTCCTCGCCCTTCAGGATCTTGACGGCCATCTCGCCGGCTTTCTTACCGATATTATAATAGTCGCTGGAAAGAGTGGCGATGCCGCAGACCTTGGCAGAGCCGGTATCACCGGTAACGATGGGCACCTTGCTGTCGGCGACGGTGGAGCGGATGGTCTCGGCGCAGGAAACGGCGGTGTTATCGGTGGGGATGTAGATGGCGTCGCACTTAGCGGC
>CAYLIT010000240.1:0-2527 GCA_964383835.1 uncultured Eubacteriales bacterium | reverse complement strand
TTATTAAACCCCGATTTTGTATCAGGCAAAATCGGGGTTTCTCGACAGTCTGAAATATGCCACGATTTGTAAAAAATCGTGGCATATTTTTTGTAATATATATTGAAAAAGGACGTCCGATATGATATATTATTGAGTAAACATATCCAAAAAAGGAGTTGGTTTTTGAATGGACGACAGTCCGGCGATGTATTTGATCGCAATTTTAGTTTTATTACTTCTGGCCGGCTATTTTGCCGGCACCGAGATCGCGTTGGCTTCGGTCAACCGCATCCGGGTGGCCAACCGTGCCGAAAACGGGGATCGCAAGGCCGGGCGGATCCTTTACGTGCTGGATCACTTCGATAAGGCCCTCACAACCCTCTTGATCGGCAATAACGTGACCCACGCCGGTGTTGCCACCTTAGCCACGGTGTTCACCTACTCGCTGTTCGATAGCATCGAGGCCATGCCCGATTATGCGGTGACCGTTTCTACCGTCATCTCCACGGTCGTAGTGTTCTATTTGGGTGAGATGGTTCCCAAGGCGTTTGCCAAGGCCTGTAATGAAAAGTTTGCTCGCTTTGCCTGCGGTCCCTTGATCTTTTTGATGAAGGTGCTGACCCCTGTAAGCCTGTTCTTCTCTGCGATCAGCAAGTTGGCAAGTGCCCCCTTTAAGAAAAAAGCGGGCGAAACCCCCACTGTGACCGAGGATGAGCTTTACGATATCATCGAGACCTACGTGGAAGAAAATGATATCGATAAAGAGACCGAGGAGCTGGTGCAGAACGCCATCGAATTTTCCGAATCCACCGTAAAGGACGTTATGACCCCGTGGTTCGACGTGGTCAAGGTTGCGGAGGATGCCCCTGCCGATGAGGTGGTTGCGCTGATCCGTGGCTGTACCTTCTCCCGTCTGCCGGTGGTTGACGAGGGCGGCAAGGTCATCGGTACCCTCAGTATGCGTACTTACTTAAAGCGGTATTTAAAGGATCCCGCCGTTTCGGTTAAAGAAGTAATGGCCAGCCCTGTTTTTATTGAAGACAGTACCCCTGTAGACGACCTTCTTGCCACCCTCTCTGCAGAGCGTACCCATATTGCTTACGTTCGCGCAGAAGACAGCATTCTGGGTATCATCACCGTTGAAGATATCCTGGAAGAGCTGGTGGGCGAGATCTACGATGAGGAAGAGCTGATCGGAGGTGAGGTCAATGGGTAATTTTATCATTATTATTATCTGCCTGTTGGGCTCTGCCTTTTTCTCGGCCTCCGAGATCTCCTTTGCCTCCTCCGGCGAGGTGCGCCTGCGCCATGCCGCTGAAGAGAAAAAGTCCCTGGCATCCAAACTGGCGCTGAAGATCTATAACAATTACGAAAGTGCCCTGGCAACCATTCTGATCGGTAATAACCTGGTGAATATTGCCTCCGAATCGGTGGCAACGGTCATCGTCATCACTCTGTTGGGTGAGTCCAATGCGTGGGTCGCCACCATCGCCATGACGGTGATCGTGCTGATCTGCGGTGAGATCGTTCCTAAGGTCGTGGCAAAGACCATGCCCGAAACCTTCGCCACCCTGTTCGCCATTCCCCTTTATGTCCTCTCTATCATTACCAAGCCCTTGGTGATTTTGGTAGACGGTTCTTTAAAGGTGGTATCCCTTTTGTGGAAGCGTGGGGTAGATACTTCCCCCTCCGTCACCGAAGAAGAATTGGAGACCATCATCGATACTGTGGAGGACGAGGGCGTCATCGACGAGGATAAGTGCGAACTGATCCAAAGCGTCTTTGATTTCGGCGACGTGCAGGCCTACGAGATCATCACTCCCCGTGTGGATATGCTGGCCATCGATATCAAGGCCCCCCGGGAGGAGATGATCGAAACCATTCTGAATTCCACCTATTCCCGGATCCCCGTTTACCGCGATACCATCGATAATATCGTGGGCGTGCTCCACGTCAACCTGGTGTTGAAGGAGTTGACTGAGGATCCCGCGGCAAACCTTCTCTCTTCGCTGATGCCTGCGGTGTACGTCCATAAGACCCTGCCGCTGGACGACGTATTGAGCACCATGCGCAAAAAGCACACCCACCTGACCGTCGTCACCGATGAGTACGGCGGCGTCATGGGCATCCTCACCATGGAGGACGTGCTGGAGCAGTTGGTGGGCGATATCTGGGACGAAAGCGACGAGATCGACCCCGAGGTGGTGGAGCTGGGCGAAGGCTGCTTCGAGATCGACGGCGATATGCGCATCGAGGATTTCTTCGATGAGATTGATTTCGACGACCGGGATTTCGAGGATGATAACGCCACCGTTGGCGGCTTTGTGGTGGAACAGCTTGGCCGCTATGCCAATAAACGGGATACCGTCACCTGGGAAAATATCGTTTTCACCGTGTTGAAGGTAGAGCGTCGCCGTATCGTAAAATTAAAGGTACAAGTTCTCCCTCCCGCCGAGGAAGAAGAGAAAGAATAAAAATAAATCCCCCCGCGGGCAATGTCATTAAGTTAATAAGAAACGAGACTCCAAGAGATTGGGGTCTCGTT
>CAYLIT010000239.1:0-2585 GCA_964383835.1 uncultured Eubacteriales bacterium | reverse complement strand
CCTATACACGTTCTTTTTTTATTATAATAGAAGAATATGAAAAAGTCCAAAACATTTTAAAAAAATTTCAAAAAACCGTTGACAAAACAGTGTTAGCATGGTATGATGTTATCACTTTAGCGAAGTAAAGCAATAAAATCTGGAGGATATGAAGATGAAAGCTTTAAAAAGAATTGTTGCATTGCTGCTGGTTGCGTTGCTGATGTTCAGTGTTTGCTCTTGCGGCAAGAAGGATGTAATTGTTGTAGGCTACACCATTTATGAGCCTATGAATTACAAGGATGCCGACGGTAAGCTGATCGGTTTTGATACTGAGCTGGCCGAGAAGATCTTCGGTGAACTGGGTTATGAGGTTATGTTCCAAGAGATCAAGTGGGAAAACAAGTACACCGATCTGAACGGTAAGACCATTGATTGTATTTGGAACGGTTTCACTGCCAACAGCGCAGATGATGACGGTATTCAGAGAAGCGATAAGGTAGATTTCTCCTATAATTATATGGAGAATAAGCAGGTTATCGTCGTTAAAAAGGATTCCACCATTGCAAAGGCAGAGGATCTGAAGGGTAAGGTGCTTGCCGCAGAGAAGGGATCCGCAGGTGAATCCTATGGCGCCGAATTTGAGGGTGCTGATGTAAAGGGCTTCACCAAGCAGACCGATTGCCTGTTTGAGGTCAATGCCGGTACTGCCGAGGTTGCCATCGTGGACGAGCGTTTGGCTAAGAACTACGTAGGTCAGGGTGACTACGCTGATCTGAAGATCGTGGAAGGCATGGAGAGCGACATCGAGTACTATGCAATCGGCTTCCGCAAGGAAAGCGAACTGACTGCAAAGGTCAACGCACAGCTGGAAGAGCTGGCCGAGAACGGCTATCTGATGGAGCTGGCCGAGAAGTACGGTGTTGAAAACAAGGTCATCGTAGACTTTGCCGATCAGAAATAATTAAAATTAAATTGGGTAGAGCGAGACGGAAACCGCCTCGCTCTATCCTTGTAAGGAGCATTTATGTCTTTTTTTGAAGTAACCGCCTTTTTGTTTGACGGCTTTCTTATTTCGATGCTTATATTTGCGGTGACGCTGATTATCGGCGCACCGCTTGGCTTGCCTATCGCCCTTTGTACCATGAGCCGTTTTCGCCCTTTGCGCAGTGTTGCCAAAGTAGTTGTTTGGATCGTGCGCGGAATTCCGCTCATGCTTCAAATTTTTATCATCTTCTACGTTCCGGGCCTTTTGTTTGATACACCTGTTTTTAGTTATATTGACCGTTGGGCGATCCAGTACGGAATTCAGGATGCCGGCCGCATCGTTGCCGTTATGATTGCGTTTATTATCAACTATGCCTGTTATTTTTCCGAAATTTATCGGGGCGGTATCGAAAGTATCCCGCATGGACAGTACGAAGCCGGATACGTGCTGGGTCTCACCAAATCGCAGGTGTTCTTCCATATCGTATTGAAGCAGGTGATCCAAAGAATCGTTCCGCCGATGTCTAACGAGATCATAACCTTGATCAAGGATACCGCATTGGCGAACAGCATTATGGTTTGCGAGATCATTAAGAATGCAAATGAGCTTGCAGCTACTAAAATGTTGGTGTGGCCCCTGTTCTATACGGGTGCATTCTATCTGGTCTTTGTCGGTCTTCTGACCATTGTTCTTGGTCAGCTGGAAAAGAAGCTCAGCTATTTCAAGGCGTAAGGAGGCGGGTATATTATGGCTTTTTTAGAAGTAAAACATATTGAAAAGCATTTTGGCAATACCCGGGTCCTGGAGGATATCGGTTTTACCATCGAGCATGGCGAGGTCGTTTCGATCATCGGATCTTCGGGTAGCGGAAAAACCACTCTTTTGCGGTGTTTGAACTTTTTGGAGACCCCGGATAAGGGGCAGATCCTTTTAGATGGAAAACCTCTTTTTGATGCAGATGATCCTGCGACCATGGATAAAAAAGAGGTGCGCAAAAAGCGGTTGCACTTTGGCTTGGTTTTTCAGAATTTCAATCTGTTCCCTCAGTATACGGCATTGCAGAACGTCATGTTAGCCAAAGAGCTTTTGGCCAAGGAGCGACCGGATTACAAAGAAAAACGCAAAGAGATTTATCAGGAGATCGAAGAACAGGCCAAGCAGTTGTTGATTCGTATGGGGCTGGAAGATCGGATGATGAACTATCCTCAACAGCTTTCCGGCGGTCAGCAACAGCGTGTTTCCATCGCTCGTGCATTGGCCATGGAGCCTGATATTCTTTGCTTTGACGAGCCGACCTCCGCATTGGATCCGGAGTTGACCGGCGAGGTTTTAAAGGTAATCAAGGAATTGAAGGATAGCGGCAGTACCATGATCGTGGTGACCCACGAGATGGAGTTTGCCCGTAACGTATCGGACCGTGTGGTCTTTATGGCCGACGGTGTCATTGAAGAGATGGGCACCCCCGAGGAGGTCTTTGGCAATCCTCAAAGCCCCAAGACCCAGGCCTTTTTGAATAAGGCGCACGAAGGATTTTAAAGATAAAAAAGGAACCTGCTTGCAGGTCAATGTCATTAAGTTAAGAATGACAAAAGAAGAGTAAAAATAAAATAAACACAGC
>CAYLIT010000238.1:0-2599 GCA_964383835.1 uncultured Eubacteriales bacterium | reverse complement strand
TTTGAGCAGGTCAAGGTCAAGGGCGTATCTCATATCACCGGCGGCGGTTTCTATGAGAATATCCCCAGAAGCATTCCCGATGGTCTGGGTGCTAAGATCGATAAGAGCGCTGTTCGTGTTCTGCCGATCTTTGAACTGTTGGCCAAGGTGGGCAATATTCCCGAGCGTGATATGTACAACACCTTTAACATGGGTGTCGGTATGAGCGTTGTGGTTGCCCCCGAGGATGCCGACCGTGCCATCGAGATCCTTAAAGCCAACGGCGAGGATGCTTACGTCATCGGTTCTATTGTTGAGTCCGATGAAAAGATGATTTTGGTATAAGCTTATGAATAAGACGAAGATCGCTGTACTGGTTTCCGGTGGCGGCACCAACCTTCAGGCTCTGATCGATAGCGTCGGCAATGTGCTGAACAGCGGTGAGCTGGCGCTGGTTCTTTCCGGCAACCGTAACGCCTATGCGCTTGAGCGGGCGGCCAAGGCCGGGATCCCTACCGAGATCGTGGTCAAAAAGGAATGTGCCGATCAGGCGGATTTTGAAAAGAAGATCATCGAGGCCTTGGAAAAGCACGGTATTCAATTGATCGTGCTGGCAGGCTTTATGAATATTTTAAGCGCCGATTTTACCGACCGTTATCCCGAACGGATCATCAACGTGCATCCCTCGCTGATTCCCTCTTTTTGTGGGAAAGGCTTTTACGGCTTGCGGGTGCATGAAGCCGCTTTGGAATACGGTGTTAAGGTGACGGGGGCGACCGTACATTTTGTAAACGAGATCCCTGACGGTGGTCGGATCATTGCACAAAAAGCAGTGGAGATCCAAGAAGGGGATACCCCCGAGATTCTTCAAAAACGAGTGATGGAGCAGGCGGAATGGATCCTGCTTCCCCAAGCGGTAGAAAAGGTATCTGCCGCCATCATGAAAGGAGAAAGAGTATGAATATCTACGAGATCAAAACTATGGGCGAGCGGATCGCCGGCAACAGCTATGTAGGCCGTGGTATCGTTATCGGTAAGACCGAGAGCGGCAATAAGGCAGCTACCGCCTATTTTATCATGGGCAGAAGCGAAAACAGCCGTAACCGTGTGTTCACTGTTAAAGACGACACTGTATTTACCGAGCCCTTCGATCCCTCCAAAGTAGAGGATCCCTCTCTGATCATCTATGCAGCGCTCCGCAATCATGAGAATAAACTGATCGTCACCAATGGCGACCAGACCGATACCATTTGGGAAGGCCTTAAAAAAGGCGAGAGCTTTGCCAAGGCGCTGACCACCCGTGAATTTGAGCCGGACGCTCCCAACCTTACTCCTCGTATCAGCGGTATGATCACCTTTGAAGAGGGTGATTTTACCTACGAAATGAGCATTTTGAAGAGTGCAGATGCAGAGGGTACCGCTTGTAACCGCTACCATTTTGCATACCCTGCTTTGAACGGCTTGGGTCACTTCATCCATACCTATGTCTGCGACGGCAACCCCATCCCCACCTTCCAGGGCGAGCCGGAGCGTGTCAGCATCCCCGATGATATCGATGCATTTACCAACGATATTTGGGAAAACCTGGATGCAGATAATAAAATTTCTTTGTATGTTTGCTATACCGATCTGGGTACCGGTGCAACCGAGACCCGGCTGATCAATAAGAATTGCAAGTGAGGTGCGAAAAATGAAAGAATTTGAACTGAAATACGGCTGTAACCCCAATCAGAAGCCCGCAAAGATCTATATGAAGGACGGCAGTGAGTTGCCCATCAAGATCCTGGCCGGTCGCCCCGGTTATATCAACTTTTTGGATGCTTTCAACTCCTGGCAGTTGGTCAAGGAACTGAAAGAGGCGCTGGGTCTGCCCGCCGCCACCTCCTTTAAGCACGTCAGCCCCACCTCTGCCGCAGTCGGCACTAAGCTGCCCGAAAAGCTGAAGAAGGCTTGTTTTGTGGACGATATCGAAGGTCTGGACGAGTCTCTCTTGGCTTGTGCTTATGCAAGAGCCCGTGGTACCGACCGTATGTGTTCCTTTGGCGATTGGGTTGCCCTTTCTGACGTTTGTGACGTGACTACCGCCAAGATGATCAAGCGTGAGATCTCCGACGGTGTCATTGCTCCCGGATATGAGCCCGAAGCGCTGGAGATTCTGATGACCAAGCGTAACGGTAATTATAATATTGTAGAAATCGATCCCGACTACCGTCCCGATCCTATCGAAACCAAGCAGGTTTACGGTATTACCTTTAAGCAGGGCCGTAATGAGTTCGAGATCAACGAAGCTCTGCTCTCTAACCTGGTAACCGAGAATAAAGAACTGCCCGACAGCGCTAAGCGTGACCTGATCGTGGCCCTCATCACCTTGAAGTATACCCAGTCCAACTCTGTCTGCTATGCAGTAGACGGCCAGGCCATTGGTGTAGGCGCAGGTCAGCAGTCCAGAATCCATTGTACCCGTCTTGCCGGTACCAAAGCCGATACCTGGCAGCTCCGTCAGCACGATAAGGTGCTGAACCTGCCCTTCAAGCCCGAGCTCAGCCGCCCCGACCGTGACAACGTCATCGACGGCTATATCAATAAGAATGAAGAGGACGTCTGCAAGGACGGCGTATGG
>CAYLIT010000237.1:0-2621 GCA_964383835.1 uncultured Eubacteriales bacterium | reverse complement strand
TTGAACTGCACGCGGTAGCCGCGGTTGACCTGGGGCTTGCCGTTATCGTCCACCCAGGGTACGCGGAAAGCGATCTGACGCTCGGGCTCTACCATGCGCTCGAAAACGCCTGCATCGATCAGATCCTGACGCTGCTCGGCAACGGGCTCCAGGGACTCCAGAACCTCGTAAACTGCCTGCAGGAACTCCGGCTCGCCGGGGTTGCGCTTCTCGACGCGTGCGTACAGGTCGTTCAAATAAGCATTTTTAATTGCCATTGTAATCACTCCTATATAAATATATGATAAAAAATTTTATCACCGTATTTTTCCATTGTCAACATTTTTCTATCTTTTTTACTTCATTTTTTAATTGTTTTATGTTATTATATCTATATGACAAAAACAATGCTTAAAAAACCGATAATCATAGGAATTTCCGTGGGCCTTGTCATTCTTTTGGCAGTGGGCGCACTGGTTTTCCTGCGGCCGAAGGCACCGGACCCGGAAAAGCTGTTGGCGGATGCCGACCGTCTTTCGGAGCAAAATCTCTGCCTGATGGCGCTTTTGCAACAGGAGCCGGAAAACGAGGAATATCTGCGTCAGCTTTTGCTGAACTATCAGATCTTAGGTGCAGACCCCCTCACCATCCAAGCCACCCGTGGCGACCACTTGATCGAACTGCCGAAGGAGGTCACCCTCCAGCCGGAGGAGCCGGGCAAGCTCCTCGGCGTGGGCGGATTGGTTCAAAATAAGCAAAAGATCACCGACTACAGGGGTGCAGGCGCCGTCGCTACCGACGGCGAGACGGTGTACCTGGCAAAAGAGGACGGCATTTTTGCGGTGTATCACGGGCTGGAGCTGAAGCTCTCCCCTGCCCGTGCCGACCGGCTGATGCCGACGGAAAACGGGCTTTACTTTTTAAATACCGTCACCAAGCGGGTGCAGTATATCGCCAAAGACGGGCATAAAACCGAGACCCTCTCGGCCGTGCCCGCCACCGATCTTGCCTTCCACGAGGACAGCCTTTGGGTGGCGGGCGCCGACGGCGGCCTGTACCGTGGGGACGAATTGGCGGACGAAAGCCTGCAGTACCGCACCCTCTGCGCCGTCGGCGGGCGGCTTTACGCCGCTACGGCCGAGGGGATCGCCGAAATCACCGAAAACGGCACGGAGCTGCTGCTCCCCTCCCCTGTCGCCGCCCTCACCGCAGGAGAAGGCGTGCTCTATTATATCGATGAAAACGGCTACCCCGCCCGCTTTGACCCCGAGACGATGGAGGCGACCATCTTAAAGGAAAAGACCGCCACCGCCCTTTGCTACGACGAGAGCAGGCTTTATTATCTGAGCGCCAAGGGGAAATTGAAAAGAATAAATAAGAAATAATAAAGAATAAAGAATAAAATCGGAAGAAAACCGCCCCCACGGGAGCGGTTTTCTTTCCGTTATTTGCAGTTTTACCCCAATTCATTTGAGGTAAAACGCATCATTTTGAATTTTACACTCTGCGTTCTTTTTCTGCTTGACGTACTCCCTCGGGGAGAGGCCGAAATGGGCCTTGAAGAGCTTGGAAAAATGGTAGAGGTCGGGATAGCCCACGGAAGGCGCGACGGTGGAGGGGCGTTCGCCGTGGCGGAGCATCAGCTCAGCGGCACGCTCCATGCGGTAGCGGATGAGGTATTTGACCGGCGGCAGTCCGGTGCGCTCCTTAAAGAGGGCGGAAAAATAACTGCGATCCAGCCCCAGGCGATCGGCCAGGCTCTGCACCGTGAGGGAGGAGATCATATACTCCGAACGGATGCAATGGATGGCCTTTTTGACGTAATCGATCTCGGTATTGCCCTGCTCCAGCAAAAGGCTCGTCAGCTCCCACAGGCGTGCGGCGAGGAAGGCACTGCGCCCCGCCTCCAGCCGGGAGCAGTTTTTCATCTCTTCAAAGATGGTGCCCGCGGCAGGACAATGCAAAACGGGCGCTTGAAAAAGCGCGGGCAGATCCCCCGTGGCGGTGAAGCCGATCCAGATATACCGCCAGGGGCGGTTGGCATCCGCTTGGTAATAGGTCTCAAGATAAGGCGGGATGACGAAAATATCCCCCGCCCCCACGCGGTGGGTCTCCCCCTCGCGGATAAAGCGTCCCTCCCCGCTGATGACGTAGTGCAACAGCCAATGGGTACGGACGGCGGGTCCGTAGTAATGGGAGGGCAGGCAGTCCTCAAAGCCGAACTGCACGGGGTTGAGATCGGCAAAATGCTGATCGATGACGATCTCGGAATGGTGGTTCATTTTATCACCTCCCCACAATTATACAAGTTTTACAAACAAATATCAATCCCATTTTTGGCTTTTTCCTGTTACAATGATAACAAATACACAAGGAGGTATCCCACATGAAGATTACGTTCATCGGTGCCGGCAGCACCGTATTTGCCCGCAAGGTCATCGGGGACTGTATGTGTACCGAGGCGTTGAAGGGCGCCACCTTTGCCCTGTACGATATCGATGCTCAGCGGCTGGAGGAAAGCCGTCTGATCTTGGACGCCATCCGTGCCGCCAAGGAGGGCTGCGGCCCCATCGAATGCTACTGCGGCGTGGAGCAGCGCAAGGACGCCTTACGGGGCGCCGATTTCGTCATCAACGCCATTC
>CAYLIT010000236.1:0-2621 GCA_964383835.1 uncultured Eubacteriales bacterium | reverse complement strand
TGTGCATCAGCTTCAATCGTACCGTTATCGTCGGTAGGTTCTGCAGATTCGCAAATACTGTCAACGATATCCAAGCCTTCGGTTACATAACCGAAAACCGCATACTGTCCGTCAAGAAACGTGCTGTCCTCATGAACGATAAAGAACTGAGAGCTTGCACTGTCATAGGCGTCAGAGCGAGCCATGGATATAGCACCTCTGGTATGAGAGAGGCTGTTTTCGTAGCCGTTATTCGTAAACTCGCCTACGATATTGATTTCGTTGCCGTCTTCATCCGTATTGCTGCCATAACCGTCACCGTTCGGACAGCCTCCCTGCATCATAAAGTCTTCCATAATACGATGGAAGGTAAGTCCGTCATAAAATCCGTTCTGGGCAAGATTGACGAAGTTGGCAACCGTCACAGGTGCTGCTTCTTGGTCGAGTTCTACGGTAATAGTGCCGTAATCAGCAATTTCAATATCAGCATAATAGGTAAGCGTTTCGTCAAGGTCAATTACCGGCTCGGAAATAACCGATGTATCCGCCGTTGTATCGGCATCGCTTACCGAAGTATCATCTCCGGAGGTATCGTCGGTATTTGTGGTGTCGCGAGTCGCCGGGAAGATAATTCCAACAATGAGCAAAGCAGCCGCAATAATGGATATACCAATGATTGCAATTTGCTTCTTCTTTTTCTTTTCAAGCGGTGCGGCAATGCCATCAATAACAGCCTTGACTTTTTCATCTATTGAATCCGGGTAATCGATTTTGTCTTCGCCGTCGCGAAGAGCACCGGCAACCATTTCATAGGATTGCTTCTCTCCGAAATAGCGGGCAGTCCGCTCAATATTTGTTTTTTCTGCCTCCAACGCAATGCTCACCGTTTTCATATCAAATTTGAATGAGCTTGCAATCTGTTCCGGCAGATAATCGCCAACTGCATGCATTACAAAAATGAAGCGTTGCAGCTCCGGCAGTTGTTTCAGTATATCCTTTGTAATATCTTCGGAATTTTCCGAAACGGCACCATCGCCCGAAATTAAGAAATTACGATTATGCGGAATACGAAATGCCTTTGAGTTTGACTTGCTAATTCTCCTTTTGCACCAATCCACAGCTTTGCGAACCGCCAAATGTGTGAACTCCTCTTCGGTTTCTATTCCGTGAGCAGTAATGCTGCCCCACACGTTTTTAAAGGACTGATATGTTGCTTCTGCGGCATAGGTTGCCTCGCCGGACAAGCATAAGGAAACATAATATACCTTTTGCTTATTTGCTTCGTACAGAAGCTCCATTGCTTTACGCTTCCCTTTTACAGCTTGTTCAATTATTGTTGCCATCTTGTTTATCCACCTTTCTCGTATATGTAAACAAATTTATTTTTGCGCTTGTTTAATGCTGATCTCTTCCACAGCTTTTTGATGATCCATTTAGAAAGCCCGGATTTGTTTATCGGGCGGGTTCTTAACTACTTTGGCATTCTTTTTCTTGCGCATTTTCCTTTTGCCATATTGATACCTCCGGGCAATTTTAAGACCATTTTATATGAGAAAACTTAAGTGGAGTAAAAAATATATAAATAGTTTGGTAAAATGGGCATTAACAAAATGGATATTAGATGGTGAAAACAAAAGAAAAGAATTTATTCAAGCGACACCTGAAGAAGATATCGGGAACAGATGAATAGTTCCTCTATAGGCAAAAGCCGACAGACTACGATTGTCCGTCGGCTTTTGCCATTTGGATCATTTTGTTTCTTCCCTTATAATATCGCGTATTGTTTGCATTGAAAGATCCACCGAAGCAATTTCATCCGCACAGCGTTTAAGCTCTTTTCGTATCAGCTTTTCATTCGGCAAGTCTTTCTTGTATTTAAGCTGATGTTCAAGAGTTGCCCAAAAATCGTTGGCGATGGTTCTGATCTGAATTTCAGCTTTAGTTCCTGCCGTTTCCCCATCAATAATTTGTAGTAGAATGTGATAACTGCGATAGCCGTTAGACTTTGGATAAGCATAATAGTCTTTTTCCTCTATGATTTGGATAATCTTTTGTTTTTTCAGCCAACGCACCAAACGGTAAACATCTTCCGCAAAAGCACAGACGGCTCTTACACCAACGGCATCATAAACATCTCTAAGGGCTGCTTCTCCTGTTGGCTCAAAGCCTCTTGATCTTAGTTTTTCCATCATACTTTCCGGAGATTTAATACGAGAACAACTGTAAACGATTGGTTTAACGCCTTCTTTTTCACGCTTTGTTTTGGAATATTCATCAATCAGCTCCATTAGTTGTTTTTCTGCCGACAATAACAGACGATGTTCATCCGTTCCGTAAAAAGCCTCATAGGTCAATTAGCAATGCACCTCCACGATGTTGTTTATAGTACATTATAATTTTATCAGAAAACACTTAACTGAAGTTAAAATAGAAAAAATCGCTCCCACATCATGACGTGAGAGCGATTTGATTTCAAAGAGAAAACGAAGCAGATATTTGAAAAGAATGTCCATCCTGCGTCCAAGCCTGAATTTTGCCGCCGTGAGCATCGACGATAGCTTTCGCAACCGACAGACCGATACCCGAGCCACCGGTTTCGGAATTGCGTGAAGCATCGGTACGATAAAACCGTTCAAACACCT
>CAYLIT010000235.1:0-2657 GCA_964383835.1 uncultured Eubacteriales bacterium | reverse complement strand
CCTCAAGCTGATGGGGGAAGAGGTTCCCGCTTTCAAGGGCTCGGGGCAGTATCTGCCGGACGAGAATACCCCGATCTGCTCGGTTGCTGCACGTGACCTTGCAGAACGGGCAAAAGCTTATTCACCGGAGAAGCCGCTTTACGTGGTGGCCATCGGGGCGATCACTAACGTGGCCTCTGCCATCCTTCTGAATCCCAAGGTGGCAGAAAACACGGTGGTGGTGTGGCTGGGTGGTCATGCCTTGCATTATCACGATACCAATGAATTCAATATGAAGCAGGATATCGCCGCCGCACGGGTGGTGATCAAAAGCGGGGTGCCTTTCGTCCAGCTGCCCTGCCAGGGTGTCGTCAGCACCTTTACTCTGTCCGAGCCGGAGCTGAACTGCTGGCTGAGGGGGAAAAACGAGCTTTGTGACTATCTGGCCGAGATCACGCTGGAGATGTGTAAGGGGAAGAAAACGCCTTATTGGGCAAAGGTAATCTGGGACGTGACCGCCGTCGCCTGGCTGCTGAACGATGAGGATCGGCTGATGTGCTCCCGCATTATCCCCGCGCCCCTGCCCTCCTATGAGAACCTCTATACGGACGATCCCGATGGCTATCCCATGCGATACGTCTATTGCATCAAAAAGGATGCGCTTTTGACGGATATGATCCGTCGGCTGACCGGAATATAGAAATAACCGCCCCTCCCATCGCATAGAATGAAATAGGGTAGAGTGAGATAACCGAACCCGCCTCAAAGCGGCATATTTCGGTGCTTTTCACCCAATTTATTCTTGCAAGGCGACAGCCTTGCAAGAATAAATTGAGCAAAAATCCCTTGAAATCTCCTCGCTTTGAGGTCAAAGATTTTAAAAAGTGCGGATTTTTGGTCCATCAAGGCACAAAACGCAGTTAATCCTGTCGGATTAACGAGTATTTTAATGCAGAGTGAGTGGAAATCCGCCTTTTTAAAACGGGTTTGGATATCTCGCTCTACCATAGGGAGGGATCGGCATGAAAAGAATATTATTAACCACAAGCGTATCACCGCCGTCGCATTATATCCGCGCCCTGAAGGCGTTGGGGGCAGAGCCGTGGGTTGCGGCGGCCGATACGGATCTTGAGGCCTTTGACGGCCTGATCCTTTGCGGCGGTGGGGATCCGGAGCCGGCGCTTTTTGGGCAAAAAAATCAGGGGAGCTACGGCATTTCCCGGGAACGGGATCAACTGGAGCTCTCCTGTATTCATCATTTTTTAAAGGCGAAAAAGCCCATCCTCGGCATTTGTCGGGGCAATCAGATGCTCAATATCGCATTTGGCGGTAGCTTGATCCAACACCTGCCTAATGCAGAAAACCATATCGCCCCGGGGACGGACGTTTTTCACGACATCCGCACCGATGGGTTGCTGAAAAAGTTGTACGGCCGCAAGCTGCGAACCAACAGCAGTCACCACCAGGGGATCGGGCGGGTAGGTCGCGGCTTGCAGGTGCTTGGCGTGGCGCCGGACGGCGTGGTGGAGGCGTTGGGCCATGAATATCTGCCCGTCCTGGGGGTACAGTTCCATCCCGAACGGATGGAGAATGGTCTGCCGATCTTCGAACTGTTCCTGAAAAACTGTGAACTCACTGCCAAAGCCTGAGATCCTCCAGAACGATCTGCGCTAAAATTTCGATGAAATCGCCGTTTTTGGTCTTGCCGGTCTTCTCCTGGACCCGCGTGCCGAAGTGCCGGTAAATGTAGTTGATGTCGCCCAATTCAAAGGCTTTTTCCACGGCGGTGCGGATGCACCGCTCGATGTTGGTGTAGGGGGCTTGGTGAAGGATGCCGATATCGGCGTAAAGCCCCTGAACCAGATTGTGTTGCAGGGAGGGATCCTGTGCCAGCAGTTCCACTGCGTCCAGAAGATAGACAAAGCCCCGCACGTTGGTGGGCATCTCCATCCGGATCAGATGCTTGCGGGTACAGCCGCGGATCAGCGGGTTGGGATTCAGGGGCGTTCCCTGACGGCACCGCAGTCGGTAGAAGCGATGCATCACCTCTACGCAGTAGGCATAGTCGGCGGGGCCGCGCAGAAAAAGGTCGCCGCCGTAGTTGTAGAAACGGTCTGAGAGGGTGTGGTTATCGATGTCGGTGTGGGCGATCTTGATGAGGGGATGGGTGATCTCTCGCTCCAGCCGCGCGGTAACAGCGTCGCAGTTGGCGTCCGGAAGCTCTGCGGCCATGAACAGCACCTCTGCCGGACAGGTCCGACAGAGAACATAGGCCTCCTCCGCCGTCTGCCCGATCGCCCGGATCTTGCATCCGTAGGCGGTGAGCCGCTCGGCGATGATTTTTGACATCCGGGTGTCCGGATGGATGATAATAACGTTAAATCGCACCGTATTTAAAACCCTTTTTACCTCAGATTTTTGTTTCGACAGTAATCAGTATAACAGAACTTGCGGCGCGGTTCAATGATTGTTTTGGTAAAAAATGTCGAATGGACCGAAAAAAAGCACGAAAAGAGGGGCGTGGCACGACAAAAAAATAAAAATTGCAACTTTGAGAGAATTTTTTTCATAAATATATTGACATTTGCGAAATTAAAGGGTATAATAGTCAAGCATTAAAAAGGGCCCCTTGGTCAAGCGGCTAAGACGTCAGCCTCTCACGCTGAAATCGGGAGTTC
>CAYLIT010000234.1:0-2671 GCA_964383835.1 uncultured Eubacteriales bacterium | reverse complement strand
CGCAGAAAAAGAAAGGATAAAAGGGTTTGTGCCAATTCTGCAATATCATAACGAAAAGAAAAGTGAAACTCTTTCTCGCTGTTCTTTTATAAGGAAAAATTCCGCATAGTAATGCGGAATTTAATTAAATTTTTCTGCTTTTCGCGGATCCGCTCTCTACCGTACCTATGTACGCCGACGAGAACGGATCCACGAAATCTGCACTCTTTTTTGAGAGTCTCCCAGCGTGTCAAAAACCTCCGCAGGAGTTTTTTGACACGCTGAAAAGCGAGGTGAATTTCACCTCGCTTTTGTTGCGTATTTATTTCATTAGCTCGTCGGTGAGGCGGAGGATCTCAGGGGCGATCCGCTCGCGCTCTTTTTTGACGATGCGGTTATAAAGAGGATAAGCGAGGCTGACAAGAATGATGCCGATAATGCCGGTGATGATTCCGATCAGCATGGCCATATCTTGATGAGCGCCGAGTATTTTTGAAAAATCGGACATGGTAAGGCTCATGCCAAGCCCTAAAAGCAGGGCGCCGATCACGCCGAATACCAGGGACACCATGGTGGCCTTTTGTGTAACGCCGGCATCCATACGGCGAAGCTGTGCCATCTTATCTTCCGGTTGTTCGGGGGCGGTATATTTTTTTCTGATTGCTTTGATCTCATCTTGCTCTTTTGCGGAGTAGGTGAGCTTAAACGTTTCGTTGTTTTCCATTTGTTTTCCTCACTGTTTGAATGCCGTTAGTTTTTTACTGCCCTGCAGGATCATATAGATCGCCATGACGATGATAAACACCGAGATCACCCCGCCGGAGGCACCCAGCAGGATCCTTCGGGCGGTGAGATCCATGGTGCCGTCGCCGAAGGTGGTCAGCATGGTTGATTCGAGGGTCAGCATCGAAACACACGCCGCCGCAAGGCTGATGGCCTTGGAGGCAGAGTAGACGGGGCTGTTATATTTGCGGTATTTTACAATATTGATGATCGCCATTACGAAGGCAGTGAAGGTGTATGCCGCCATGGCGATGGTGGTGATCTCGTGGTGGATGAAGGTTCTGTCCCAATATACCATAAAGAAGATGATGAGGGTCAGCGCCAGGTTCATCGCCAGAAAGGCGATGCCGCAGGCGCGGTATTGGATGAGCTCCTCCCGCATTTTTTCGCCGGGAACGTGGCGGCTGGTGTGCCGTACCAGGAAGAACCGCATGATCGCCAGGGCAAGATAATACCCTGCCAGGGAATAGAACCAAAAGGTATGGTGCAAAAAGCCAAGCCCTAATTGAAGCAGGGCGTAGGCAGTATTCCATATCAGCGTTCCGTACAGAGAAATATTCATTCTGAGCCGGGGATCCTCCTGCCAGCGCTTGAAGTAGGTGTTTTCGTTTTTAAAGGTTCTGAAAAAACGGATCAGATGGGGGATTTTAAAGCACCAGACCGTCAGCGTATAGGCGGCGAGCACGTAAGAGGTGATGCTGATCGGCGACTCTGTTCCCCAAAACACCATCGAGTATACGAGAAATACGGTGGCGATGGGAATTAAAATGAGCATAATGGCTACGTGCGGAAACAGGAGGGCTTTCCCGAGCTTTTTCCAAGCCATATTAAGCCCTCCGAATTTTTACGGTGAAGGAGGTTCCTACCCCTACGGCGCTTTCTACGCTGATCTCGCCTTGCATAATATCCACCACACGTTTTACCAGGGCAAGGCCAAGGCCGTTGCCCTGTACAGAATGAGAAGTATCGCCTTGGTAGAATTTCTCAAAGATATGTGCGCCCACCTCTGCCGTCATGCCGCATCCGGTGTCCCGCACCTTTACGATGGCATGGTGTCCGGTGGCGGTGAGGGAGACGCTGACCGTCCCGCCGGCGGGGGTGAATTTGAAGGCGTTGGAAAAAAGGTTATTCCACACCAGGCCCAGCAGTTCCGCATCGGCTTTTACCGTAACATCCTCGGCAATATCGGTCTCAATTTCGATCTCTGTTTTTTCCCAAACGTTCTCGAACTGCAACAGACATTCGCAAAGCTGTTCGCCCAGATCAAATTCGCAGGTTTGCGGATAGATCCGTTGGTTTTCAAGGCGGTTGAGTTTTAAGATGTTGGTCATCATCTCGGCCATCCGGCGGGAGCCGTCGGTAACCCCCTTGGCGTATTCGATCCGCTTTTCTTCGGGGAGGTCCTCGGCCTGCAAAAGGGTACCGTAGTTTTGCATCACGGCGAGGGGGGTCTTCATTTCGTGGGATACGTTGGCGATGAAATCGGTGCGTAGGGTCTCTACGCCGGAAAGCTCCTCTGCCATCTTATTGAAGCAGTCGATGACCCGGTTGAAGGTATCGTCGGTACCGAACCGGCTTTGGTGCTTGACGCGGACGGAAAAATCCCCCTGCACGATCTTTTGAGCCGCATCGGTGATGTGCTTCACCGGGCGTTCTATGGTAAGCTTTCTGCGCACAGTATCCAATATCGTAAATATAAGGCTCAAAAGCGCCACGTTCAAAAAGGTCAGCTTGGCGGCGGTGCCAATGTTGGCGTCGGTGAGGCTGATCCCCAAAGAATCCCGCAATGTAGATACAAACAGCATGGTACAACAGGTGATCACAAAGGCCACCAGCAAAAAGAATACGAAATAATGGTTCAGCCATTTCAAAATGCTTTTGATCTTCACTTGATCACCGCCTTATAGCC
>CAYLIT010000233.1:0-2677 GCA_964383835.1 uncultured Eubacteriales bacterium | reverse complement strand
CAGGCAATCGACTACGCAGTCGTTGCGCCGGACGATCCCCTGGTGCTGGGTTGCGTGGATGCTTTGAATGAGATCGGCATCCCTTGCTTTGGCCCTAAGGCGAACGCCGCTATTATTGAGGGAAGTAAGGTTTTTTCTAAGGAACTGATGAAAAAATACGGTATTCCTACCGCCGCTTACGAGGTCTTTACCGACTGTAAAGAGGCGTTGAAATATCTGGAAACTGCACCGATCCCCACCGTCATCAAGGCTGATGGTCTGGCGTTGGGGAAGGGTGTAATTATTGCTGAGACCCGCGAGGCGGCTTACGAGGCCGTTCGCTCCATGATGGAGGATCAGGTCTTCGGTGCCAGCGGCAGCCGTGTGGTCATCGAAGAATTCCTCACCGGCCCCGAAGTTTCCGTACTGTCTTTTACTGACGGCGAAACGGTCGTTCCCATGATCTCTTCCATGGACCATAAGCGTGCATTGGATGGCGATCAGGGTCTGAACACCGGCGGTATGGGCACCGTTGCTCCCAATCCCTATTATACCCCCGCCATTGCCGCAGAGTGTACGGAAACCATTTTCTTGCCCACCATTAAGGCAATGAAAGCCGAAGGCCGCACCTTTAAGGGTTGTCTTTATTTCGGCTTGATGCTGACTCCGAATGGCCCTAAGGTCATCGAATATAACTGCCGTTTCGGTGATCCCGAAACCCAGGTGGTTCTGCCCCTGCTGGAAAGTGACCTGCTGACTGTGATGCAGGCTACCACCAACGGCACTCTGGCAGAAACCGAAGTCAAGTTCAGCGATCGCCATGCTTGCTGTGTGGTAATGGCCTCCAATGGTTACCCCGGCAAGTACGAAACCGGCTTTGAACTGACCATCCCTGCCGAGATCAGCGGCGATGTCTTCGTGGCCGGTGCGAAGCTGGAGGGGGAGAAGCTCCTCACCGCAGGCGGCCGTGTGTTAGGCGCAACCGCCGTGGCAGATACGTTAGAGGATGCGATTGCCGCCGCTTATGTAAAGGCCGAAAAGATCTGCTTTGAAAATGCTTTTTATCGTCGTGACATCGGCCGGCGCGCCTTACGCGCCGGAAAGGAGAACTGAAATGGTATACCGTATTTATGTTGAAAAAAAGCCCGAGCTCGCTAATGAGGCACGGGATCTTTGTAATGAAGTGCGCAATATTCTGCAGATCAGATCCCTGGAAAAAGTTCGGGTGATCAACCGCTATGACGTTGAGAATATCGAAAAAGAACTGTTTGATTATGCTGTGGGCACCGTATTTTCCGAGCCCCAGCTGGATATTACCGCTGCCGAGCTGAATGCAGACGGCGCCAAGGTTTTTGCTGTGGAGCCCCTGCCCGGTCAGTTTGATCAGCGTGCAGATTCCGCCGCCCAGTGTATTCAGATTATTTCCCAGGGCGAGCGTCCCACCGTTAAGACGGCTAAAGTATATTTACTTTACGGTGATATGACCGCCGAAGAGTTGGATTCCATCAAAAAGAGCGTCATCAACCCGGTGGAATCCCGTGAAGCAAGTCTCGAAATGCCCGCTACTTTAAAGACGGAGTACGCTATCCCCGAAACAGTAGCTACTCTGGACGGCTTTTTGAAGCTGGATGAGGCCGGTCTTGCAGAGTTTGTGGCCAATTACGGCCTTGCAATGGATTGCGATGATATCGCTTTCTGCCAGGCTTATTTCCAAAAAGAGGGAAGAGATCCCACCATCACCGAGATCCGCATGATCGATACCTATTGGTCCGATCATTGCCGTCACACCACCTTCCTCACCACCATCGATGACGTGAAGTTTGAGGATGAACTACTGCAAAAGGCGTATGATGATTATATTGCCACCCGCAAGGAACTGGGCCGCACCAAGCCCATCAATTTGATGGATATCGGTACCCTGGCTGCTAAGTATCTTAAAAAGATCGGTAAGCTGGATAAGCTGGATGAATCCGAAGAGATCAACGCCTGTACTGTGAAGATCGAAGTAGAGGCCGATGGTGTAAAAGAACCCTGGTTGCTGCTCTTTAAGAACGAAACCCACAATCACCCCACCGAGATCGAGCCCTTCGGCGGTGCCGCTACCTGTATCGGCGGTGCCATCCGTGACCCGCTGTCCGGCCGTTCTTATGTATACGGCGCCATGCGTGTAACCGGTGCGGCTGATCCCTTAAAGCCTATCAGTGAAACCATGGAGGGTAAGCTGCCTCAGCGTAAGATCGTTACTACTGCGGCCGCCGGTTATTCCTCCTACGGTAACCAGATCGGTCTGGCTACCGGTATCGTGGATGAGCTTTATCATGACGGCTACGCCGCCAAGCGCATGGAGATCGGCGCTGTTGTTGGTGTCGCTCCTGCCGAGAATGTACGCCGAGAGTGTCCCGCTCCCGGTGACGTAGTCATCCTGCTGGGCGGCCGTACCGGCCGTGACGGCTGTGGCGGTGCTACCGGCTCGTCAAAATCCCATACCTTGAAATCCCTTGAAAACTGCGGTGCAGAGGTGCAGAAGGGTAACGCTCCCGAAGAGCGTAAGCTTCAGCGCTTGTTCCGTAATAAAGAAGCCTGCCGCATGATTAAGCGGTGTAACGACTTTGGTGCCGGCGGTGTTTCCGTTGCCATCGGTGAGTTGGCTGACGGTCTGCATATCGACCTCAACGCCGTGCCCAAGAAATACGACGGT
>CAYLIT010000232.1:0-2769 GCA_964383835.1 uncultured Eubacteriales bacterium | reverse complement strand
CGAGCAGAACGCCATCACCAGCTTTAAGAGCCGCACCACCCTGGTGCCCTGCCGTGCCAACACCGTTGGCCCCGGTCTCTTCCTGCAGGCAGATTACATTATCGGCGGCTGTGACGGTGCTTTGAACCGTGGCATGGGCTGGCAGGGTATGAGCTTTTTGGCTACCCTCCATTATGGTCCCGATATCAACGTGACCTCCAGCTTTATGCCCACCCTGCCCGGCAAATTATTCTATCTGAAAGAACTGGCCGGACCCTTGGTCGCTGAATGTAACTAAAAGGATTTCCCACCCGCAAAAACAGCGGGTGGGAAAATTTTTTTAAGTTTTTTGTCACAAAATGGCATCCTCAAACGATTTACTTAATGAAGGGATTGCAGTGCCATTCATTTTGCATTATAATGAAATCGTAAGGGGGGGATGGAACGTGCTGATCCTTTATATGTCCCTTGCCGACTCACCCGACGAAAAAAGCATGGTAGAGCAGATCTACCACCAATATAAAAAGCTCATCAAGTACATCGCCCTCTCGCGGTTGCAGAACGAATCCCTTGCCGAAGAGGTGGTGCACGAGGTGATGCTGGCGGTGATCGTCCACATCAAAAAGCTCAAAAACCGCCGCCCGGAGGAGGTCAAGGGATTCCTGTTCCCGGTGACCCGCAACGTCTGCAACGACATTCTGCGTAAAGAGCTTCGCCGGCAGTCTGAAAATTTAGAGGATCTTTGGCAGGAGCCGGTTCGCTCCGGTGATCCTCAGGAGCGGATCGGTGAGCAGATCCTTGTTGATTGCATTGCCGCTATGCCGGCTACTTACCGGGATCCCCTGGAGCTGACCGCCTATTACGGCTTTACCGCAAAAGAAGCCGCAAAGCTCCTGCACATCTCCCCCGCCGCCTGCCGCAAGCGGCTGGAGCGGGCACGGGAGCTCTTGAAAAACGAATTAGAGAAAGGAGAGGATCGCCATGGATGAGAAAATTCGCAAGGCTTTTGAAGAATATCATCAGCAATTGGATGCCTCCATCGACCAAGCGGAAGTGGAAAAGATGGTTCTCTCTGCAGAGACGGAGCAGAAAATGGAGCGGCTGCTGGATCGCCAAAAGCAGTTCTATTACTCCTTCATCAACACCGCCGCCAAGCGGGTGGCCTGCGTTTTGGTCGCCGTTTTACTGGCGGTGACCGTCACCACCTTCAGCGTAGAGGCGTTGCGGGAGGGATTTGTACACTTTGTGGTGGAGATGTTTGACGGGGGCAGTTCTGTGGAAATGCCGGGAGAACCCTCCAATCAGGCACCCAAAAAGCTCTCCAGAATTCCAAACGGATACACCTTGGTTTCCAAAACCGAAAACGAACAGACCATGATCTGTCTATACGAAGGGGCAAATCATCAAAACTTTCAGTTTTCCTATCATCCCAAGGGAACCAACATTACCGTTTATACCGAAAATACCGATTACCGTGACGTAACCGTAGGCAAAAAGCACGAGGGGATCCTCTTCGAGAATTGCGGGGAACGATTCCTGATCTTTAACGATGGTCATTATATGTACGCCATCATCGGCACCCTTTCTGAAGAAGAGACCCTCGCGCTTGCCGACACTCTTTTTGAAACGAGGTGAATTGAATGAAACTGAAACAATGGTTCTTTCTGTTGCTTGCAGCGATCCTGCTGCTGACCTCTGCCGGCTGTAAAAACGTTTTTTCCGCCGGCTCCACAGATGAATATATCAGTTACCTCGGTCTCTCCGATGAGGAATTCTACGGAGAGCCGGAATTGATCCTGCGTACCACCATCGACGTGATCAAGCAGCAATATACCACCGACCCAACCGAAAGTGCCTCCGGCAAAACGGCGGAGGTCACCGTTTACAACCTTATCATCCACGAGGTCTATCGAGGATATTTAGGTGAAGAGATGCCGGGCATCTTCCCGGTCAAAATATACAACACCGAAAAGGACCCCTTCTATCTGACCGTAGGAGAGGAGTATGTTCTGGGTCTTAGCTTTTGGACGGAGAAGGGTGATGAATACGGCGACTGTGGCGGCTACGTCATCGTCGGTCCCCGTCGCTGGACCTTCCATAAGGGGACGAACGGTTCGGAATACTTCAACTACGATCAGATGGGAAACAGCAAAAACTGGAGCAGCATTCAGACCCTTCTGGATGAACTCGAGGAGCTGCGGCAGCCGGATCCCGAACCCCAGCCCACGCCCGAGCCAACCTATAAGGTGGACGGGATCAAAAAAGACCCCACCATTACCGATGCACAGCGGGAGCAGTTCTACGAACTGTATCGAACCTGGCGGGTGGATGCCATGACGGAATTTTCTCCTGAAAAGCCCATGGAGCTGGAGCTTTTCAAATACTATTGTGCCTATTTTGTGACCGACGAAGAAAAGACCTACGTGGATATGGGCGTCAACTACACCGGCGCCGCAGTGGAGCGGATCGCCAAGCGATTCGGCACCACCTACGGCCTCAAGGAGGACGAAGCAGTCTTTGTTAAGTCAGGTTCGCTTCTTTCCATCCCCTTTGCAGAGGTCATTCAGTACAAGAAGGAAACGGTAGACGGCAAAACTCTTGTTACCGCCCGTTGCATCGATTATTCCTTTAATGACTATCAATATTCCGATCAGGCGCATATCGAGGCCTCGGAGACCTATTCTGACCGAAAAGAGATGGTGCTGAAAGGGAACGTCACCGGCTACGATTATTACGTTATTACGGATTTTTCCTTCTACACCGAGGACGGCGTAACTCCCACCCAATTTG
>CAYLIT010000231.1:0-2770 GCA_964383835.1 uncultured Eubacteriales bacterium | reverse complement strand
TTTCTTCTATTATACCAGAAACGGGGGTGTTTGTATAGTTTTTTGACAGTCTGAGGGGCTGTAAAAAACGTATGTTTTTTACAGCCCCTTTTATAAGATTTTTGCGATCGTTTCCCGTATGACCTTCAAAATTTCGGGGTCGGCGGTCTCGCTCATAGTATAGGGGCGCAGATCAGTGATCTTTAAAGGATCGCCGCCGAAAATCGTCTTGAACCACACCAGCCCCGCCGCATACCGACCGTACATCCATGAAAGATGGTGGCCGTCACGGTTAAGGCTCAACCCACCGTTTCTGTAATCAAAAAGCGGCACGTTTTCCCGCAGGTATTGAATGACGTCGCCGGTGGGGATCAGCGTTGCGCCGATCCGCTCCGCCATTTCGGTATAGGCGGCCTTGACCTTGCGATACATTTCTTGCTGATCGCTGTGATAATACAACTCGTATTTTTCCCCGCCGTTATCCCATTCATAAGCCCAGGTCTCGTGCATATAGAATTTTGCTTTCGGGCAATATTCCCGCACCAGCTCGGCAAGCTGATCAAGATAGGGCAGGTAGCTTTCACTTAGACCGCTTACGGGGCTGGCCTGCTGGAAGGTAACGATATCCCAATCCTCCGCCGCCAGTGCTTCTTTTAAAGTAATTTTTCGATCCTGGTGGGCGTTGATCTCGTAACGGTACGGAATCGGCTCCTCGCTGTCGATATTGATCCAATGGGTCTCTAAGGAGCAACCGCCGATATACAGGTTGACGCACAAAGCCTCTACACCGCCCTCCACGCAAATATCGTGAAGCCAGCGCTGAGCATCCTGGGAAAAGCTGTTGCCGATACTCAACAATTTGATCATAGTCTTATATACTCCTTTCCGTCTGCGGTAAAAGTAACCACCCGCCGAAAGCCGCAGGCCCGCACCAAGCTCAAGGCCGTATCAAAGCCTGCGCCCAGATAATTTTTATCGTGGCAGTCGCCGGTGACGATCACCTCACCACCCTGCTCACAGATATACTGCAATAGCCACGGTGCGGGATAGGGGGTGGTACGATAGCCTCGGCTCATGGCGCCCACGTTCACCTCAAAGGGGACTCCTCTGGGGATCAGCGCTCGCACGGCGGCGGACGCCGCCTCCCGATAGCGGGGATGCTCCTCATCAAACAGCGGCTTCTGCTGTTGGAATTTGGTCACCAGATCCAGATGCCCGATGATAGTGCAGGGCGGCAATTTCGCCACCAGCCCATAATAATCCTCTACCACGGCATAGGCATCCCCATAAACTGCCAATGTTTGCTCAAAGGCGGGCAGGGAGTTATCGATCTCGAAGATCTGACCGTCCTTGTGGATCTCATGAACCGAGCCGATAACGTAATCAAAGCCATCGGTGGGATCGGGGGAATAATAGTCCTGCTCAATGCCGCAAAGGAGCTCCAATCTGCCCCGATACTGCTCGCGCAAAGCGGCAAGCTCCTCCCGGTAGCGGGCGGTATTCTCCCGGCTCATGCACCAATCCTGACCCTCTGCCATATAGGCATGATCCGAAAAGCCAAGGACCGTGAAGCCCCGCTCCAAAGCAGTCTCTATCATTTCTCGGAGGGCATGTGCCCCATCACTATAGACGGTATGAACGTGAAAATCAGATCGGATCACACCATTTTCTCCTGTTTCACCTTATAATCGATGACGTGGCGGCCGGCCAGCTCTTTACGGATATCCTCTACGGAAATACCCAACTCCACCATCAGAACCATGATATGATAAGCCAGGTCTGCGATCTCGTAGACCGTTTCCTTTTTATCCTCGGCCTTACCGGCGATGATGACCTCGGTGGACTCCTCGCCCACCTTTTTCAAGATCTTATCCAAGCCCTTTTGGAACAGGTAGGTGGTATAAGACCCTTCGGGCAGGGTTTCTTTACGGCCCTTCAAAAGAGCATACAGACCCTCCATGGAGAAGGGCTCTTCCCCATTATTGAAGATCTCGTTGGTGAAACAGGAATCGGTCCCCAAATGGCAGGCAGGGCCGTCCTTTTTGACCTTGACCACCAGGGCATCTCCGTCGCAATCGGCGGTGATGGATTGAATGTGCTGATAGTTGCCGCTGGTCTCACCCTTCAGCCAAAGCTCCTGACGGGAGCGGCTCCAAAAGCAGGTCAAGCCCTTTTCCACGGAAATTTTAAGGCTTTCCTCGTTCATATAGGCGAGGGTCAGCACTTTATCGGTTTCGGCATCCACCACGATGGCGGGGATCAGACCGTTTGCATCAAATTTCAGTTGCTTGATATCCATTTTATAACCTCACGTTGATATTATTTTCTTTCAGTGTTTGCTTGAGATCGGAAATTTTAACCTCACCGAAGTGGAAGATGGAGGCGGCAAGACCTGCATCTACCTTAGGCAGGGTTTTAAAGAGAGTGATGAAATCCTCAATACAGCCGGCGCCGCCGCTGGCGATGACCGGCACGCCCACCGCATTGCTGACCGCATCCAGCATTTCAAGATCGAACCCCCCTTTGACCCCATCGGTATCAATAGAGTTCAAGACCACCTCGCCGGCACCGTTACCTACGCAACGCTTGATCCACTCGATGGCCTCCATGCCGGTGTTTTCACGGCCACCCTTGGCAAAGACCCGATAGACCCCGTCTACCCGTTTTACGTCTGCCGAGATGACCACACATTGATCGCCATATTTTTTGGCCGCCGCCCCGATCAGATCGGGGTTGCGGATGGCGCCATCTGCGATAATTCCGTTGTAATTTGCATAGGGGCTATCCTTAT
>CAYLIT010000230.1:0-2783 GCA_964383835.1 uncultured Eubacteriales bacterium | reverse complement strand
TTTTTCCAAGCTCGCCCAAAAGTCCATTGCGATTGTTCCGAACTTGATCTCTACGTTCATCATTCGCTTTTCGTTTGCCAAGAAAATTGGAACCTTTACGATCAGGTGCAGGCTACGGTAGCCGGATTTTTTGGGGTTCTTTATGTAGTCCTTGACCCGCACCAGCTCAATATCGTCCTGCTTCAAGAGATATTCTGCCAGCAGGTAAACGTCCTCGGGGAAGGCGCAGATGACCCGCACGCCGGCAATATCGCGGATATGCTTTTCGATGGACTCCAGCGTTAAGGGATATTCCTTGCGCCAAAGCTTTTCAATGATGCTTTTGGGGTGCTTGATGCGGCATTTGATGGTTTCAATGGGGTTGCGGTCATGGGTGACGTTAAACCACTCGTTCAACACGTTGAACTTGGTTTCGATCTCAATCATGGCGCCCCGGTAATAGGACATCAGGGTGCGGAAGTCCTGCTTCTGCAACAGCTGTTTGGCTAATTGCTCGGCCTGCTCCAGATCCTGTTGGGCAATGGTGTTTGTGAATTGCATGGTGATCGACCTCTTTTCTTTACAATTCTATTTTACCATATTTTGTTTAAAAAAGCGAGTATTCGCTGTAAATAATCTTTTAAAAAAGCTGGATTCGGGAGGAAAAATAGTGTTTTTTTGTAAAAAATGCCGTAAATATCACCACTTTTTTACCGATTTTTCCCCGCTCTATCATCCAAAAGGGAGAAAAAACGAAATCCCATTGCCAAAAAACGAAATTTTCGTTATAATTAAAACATAAAAAGCGAAAAGGAGTGAAAGAGAGTGAAAAAGATCATCTGCAAATATGAATACGATACCGAGAAGGCTGAGATCGTGAAGAAGTTTACCTTCGGTACCTTCGGTGATGCCGCAGGCTACGAAGAGACCCTTTATCAGACCGCTGACGGGAAGTATTTTATCTATGTCAACGGCGGCGCCGAATCCCCCTATTCTAAGGAGGATATCAAGCGGATCGCCAAGACTAAGATCGACGAGTGGATCGCCGCCCGTTCCTGATTTTGCGTTTTACATCATAAAAGACCACGGTCATCCATTACCGTGGTCTTTTATTGTTTTTCTTTGCGATAATATGCGGGGGAAGTGCCGACCTCTTTTTTAAAGGTACGGCTGAAATAAAGGGGGTCGGAAAAGTGCAGCAGATCGGCAATCTCAGTAATATTCAGCTCTGTAGAGAGAAGGAGCTGCTTGGCTTTTTCTATCAGCAGCTTTTTGCGAAAGCTTTGGGGTGAACAGCCGAATTCTCTGGTAAAACTGCGGATCAGATGGTTTTCGCTACGATTGATTTCTTGGGCAAACCGGGCGGTAGAAAAGGGTTGCTCGGGGGCTTCGCGAATCCGTTTGGCCATTTCCTGTACCATCCGTCCGGTGGGGCTTCGATTGCTTTCTGCAAAAAGCTCTTGCCCCAATTCTAACAGCAGAAGCTGCAAAAGTGCGTTGGTGCAGTTTTCGGTCAGCTCCCCGGCTTATATTGTTGGTACCGGCTCGGATCATTGCGACCATATACCGGTGCCGTCACCGACCCGCCGGATGTACCAGGGCAAGATCCTGGTTGCGGTCCGGATGGCCGAAAGCGATCATAAAATCCGTCTTACGGCACAAAGTGAGCATTTAGGCTGTTGTGAATTTTTGATTAAACCGGAGAGGTAAACGATGGGATATTTATTCTTAATGATCGCTTTGCTCGCGGGGACCATCAAGGGTTATTGCGGCAAAAAGACCGGTGGTCTTATTGCGGCGACCAAGGATGCTCTGCTGGCCAATCTGATCCGCATGGGGTTGTGTATATTGATCGGCTTTGCGGTGGTGTTCTTTGGCGGAAATACGGCAGAGCTGATCCCTTCAGTTCCGTTGCTTGCCATCGGTGCGCTGTCCGGGATCTTTACCGCTTTGTTTGTGGTCATGGCGATCTGTCTGTTTTTGAATTCCTATTTTAAGACTCTGGCCGCTGAATACCTGGATACGGTACTGTTGTATCCCTTGAATCAAGGGCTGGCTTTGGTGCTTTCTACGGTTATGGCGACTGCTTTGTTCCGGGAAAAGCTGACAACAAAAGCTATTTTCGGCATACTGACCGCCTTTGCAGGGCTGATCATAATCAATCTGATATAAAGAAATCCTCATGTGAATTGCACATGAGGATTTCTTTATACTTTGATCTTTCTGCACTCGTAGTAGAAGCGCTTATCGTGGGCGTGGCCCATGGAGAAGGTCTTGCGGGGAAGCGCGCCGTCTGCTTCGACGGTGGGGAAGAGCTCGGCCTTGCCCATATCCGGCAGGATAAAGCCGATGGAATTTTCCTGCATGGAAAGCTGATCTACCACGTCGGTGCCGTGGATGTAATCGATCTCTGCAGGCACCTTGGAAAGATACTCGTCCAGGATGTTTTGCAGGGTGCCGACCGCCAGCTTGGCCGTTTCCTTGGCAAAGGACCAGGTGGTATGAACGCCCTTGCGTACCACCTCGATCTTTTGATCGTATGCATCACCTTCGGTGAGGCCGACTGCCTTCAGGGCGTTCAGCAGATGCTCCGGCTGTACGTGGGTCACGATGCGGTGGATGGGCTCAAACTCCAGAGCGGGGCTATGGATATTGACCAGCTCCACCAGGCAATAGCGGGCGGGATGGTTCAATGCGGCATCGCCCAGCTCTTCTTTGATCTTTTGATAGCAAGCTTTTGCGGTGGCAAGGGAATGGTTGCCGTCGCCCATGGCGTAGAGCAGGGGATGTTCCTCCTCACCGAC
>CAYLIT010000229.1:0-2808 GCA_964383835.1 uncultured Eubacteriales bacterium | reverse complement strand
ACCCCCTGGAGCATCGGCTTACTCTTAGCCATCCTCACCTGCTACTGCCTGTTGGGCGGCGGCAAACGACTGTTGAAGGTCACCGGCGTACTGGTGCCGATCATGGGGATCGCCTACGTGCTGGTCGCCCTCCTGGTGATCATTCTGAATATCACTGCCCTGCCGGGCATCCTCGCCCGCATCTTCACCGAAGCCTTTGATCTCAAAGCCATCTTCGGCGGTTTTTCCGGATCCTGCGTCATGTACGGCATCAAGCGGGGACTTTTCAGCAACGAAGCGGGCGTCGGCTCCGCCCCCAACGCCTCCGCCTCGGCAGAGGTCACCCACCCGGTGCGCCAAGGGCTGACCCAGATCCTTTCGGTATTTATCGATACCATCTTGATCTGCACCGCTACCGCCTTTCTTTGCATGAGCTCCGGTGTCGAGCCCACCGAAAGCCTTTCCGGAGCCCCTTACGTTCAGGCGGCGGTACAAGCCTCTCTGGGTAGCTTCGGTCCTGTTTTCATCACCGTCGCCATGGTGCTCTTTGCCTTCACCACCCTCTTGGGAAACCTCTATTACGTGGACAAATGCCTTTATTATATCCTCCGGCGAGTCCCCGGAAAAAGGTTCCACACCGCCTATTATATCGCCGCCTCCCTGGTCATTCTGCTGGGTGCCGGATCAAGCGCCGACCTGCTTTGGAGTATTGCCGACCTGCTGATGGGACTGATGACCCTTATCAACCTGCCGACCATTCTCTATTTGGGTAAATACGCCCTCCGGGCACTCAAGGACTACGAGCACCGCCGTAAGACCGGACAACCTCTCACCTTCCGCACCGCCGACATCGATCTACCCCACGAGACCGACTACTGGAATTAAAAAAGGGCTGTAAAAAACGCATGTTTTTTACAGCCCCTTACTTTTTAACCAATATCTCTTTCGATCAACTTTTCAATCGTTCCGTTATTCTCGATCAGACCGCACTCCACGCCCTCGTCAAGGAATTGAGAAACGTTGTCCAACAGCAAGCGGCGGATGTTGGCACCCTCGTCGATTTTGATTAAGGGAGCCGTCGTTTCCTTTACCTTCTCGTGACGATAAACGTCCCGAATGACCACGTTGCCCATATCCACGCCGGTTTCGATCCAGATCAAGCCGTGCTTCCACATGGCATTCTTCTCCCAACGACGGAAGCAACCCTCTCCCAGGGGTGTGCCGCTCTTACGGGAATGAATATGCTCTAAGATGATATCATCAAACCAGATACGGGTATTGGGGCGGGTGTTGTGATGAGAGATCAGTATCGCCTGATGACGGTAATCTCCGTAAACGCCCGTAATGCGAATACACCGCATATCGAAGTCCCCCGCCGAAAGAAGACGGATACCGGAATAAGCATTTTTACCGCAAATATTGCGGATCTCCACGTTCACGATCTCACCCTTGGTGACCTCTGCGTGCTGTTCGTCGATGGTGGTCAGCGAGACCAGATCGTCATTGGTGGTGCCGTGCAGATTTTCGATAACGCCGTTATAAGCGGGACCGTTGATGTGTACCCCGTCGGTGGTACCGAAGTGGCAATTGTAGTCAAAGGTGATATCCCGTACCACGAACCCCACCACGTCGGCGATCTGTACGCCGTAGCTGACGGGATCGCGTACCGTCATTTTCTGCAACGAGATATTATCAATATGAGCAAAACGGATCAGCTTGCCCTTAAAAAGATCGGTACGGTAAAGCTCATCCTCCCGATGATCGATCTCATACTCTGCGTCCAGCCCCTGCTCGTCGCAGTTGCCGTTCCAACAGCCGCCGACGATCCCGATGTTGCGATCTCTTCCCCCGTGGGAAAAGGCCTCGTTTTCGATCAAGGCGCACCGGGACTCAGGTGCCGCAACGATCTCAGCCCCCGGCGCTAAGATCAGTCTGGTATCCGAATGAATAATCAGCGTCTTGCTGACCACGTAGGTACCGGACTCCACCGTCACGATCCCCCGCCGATCCAGAAGCCCCTGCAGATAAAGAGTAGCATCATTATGAACCATGTTATTCTTCCTCCTATAGTATTTGATTTCATTATAAAACAAAAAAACACGAATTTAAATTGAAAATCGTACGTAGTTATTGGCAATTCGTTCAATTTCTTAAATTATACTAAATTCGCAAAAAAATGTCAACAAAACACAAAACGTGAGCAAATCAAAGGAAAATAAAGATAAAAAGAGAAAACCGCAGAAACTGCAAAAATGAGATCGACCTTTTGCAAGAACCGCTTGAAATCTTCGCAAAAAATATGACTTTTTTTGCGTTTTTTTATTGACAAACCAGGGTGAAGTGCTTATATTATAATATAGTTATTAGTAATTAAAGTGGGTAGTGTTTGTTCACTTTAAATTCTTAGGAGGTCGAAAACGGCGTTGAAAAACATTATTGAGCTGCAAAAAATTCACGTATCCTTTGAAGGCGAGATCATTCTGGATCAGTTCGATCTGAATATCCGTGATAAGGAGTTCGTCACCCTGCTGGGACCTTCCGGCTGCGGTAAGACCACTACTTTACGGACCATCGCCGGCTTTGTTCAGCCCCAGGAGGGTCGGGTACTGTTTGAGGGGAAGGATATCAGCAAGCTGCCGCCCCATAAACGGCAGGTCAATACGGTGTTCCAGCGGTACGCCCTTTTCCCCCACTATAATGTTTTTGAAAATATCGCCTTCGGCCTGCGCATCTCCAAGACCCCCGAAAACGAGATCAAGGACCGTGTCCACGAAATGCTGGCACTGGTCAACCTCAAGGGCTTTGAAAAGCGTAACGTAGGCTCCCTTT
>CAYLIT010000228.1:0-2837 GCA_964383835.1 uncultured Eubacteriales bacterium | reverse complement strand
GGGTTCCGACCGCCGCCGCTTCGATCCCCCAAAGGGTGACGGCGATAAAAAGTAATAATAAAAGTACGATCAAAAGCTTCTTCATAGGGGATAGTTTCCCCTATGAGTAAGGAATTATCCTCTCAAAGCCTTCACCGTTTCCAAGGGGATATCGGTGATGATACCGGTGGCGCCCAGCTCTACCAGCTTTTTGGCGTTGTCGGTGTTGTTGATGGTCCAGACGTTGCAATCCATGCCGAGCGCCAGGGCCTTTTGCATATCGTTGTACTGCAGCGCACCCACCATACCGGGATGGATGGCAAAGCAGCCGAGTCCCTTGGCGTATTCGCCTGCATTGTATAAGCCGGTACCGAATAACAGGGCGGTCTTGGCGGTGGGATCCAGCTCCTTCAGTTTGACCAGAATGTAGTAGTCAAAGGAGGAGTAAAAAACGCGATCCTCAAGGCCGTATTTTTTCACCAATTCAAGGGTCTTCTTTTCAATGTAACCGTATTCACGATCCTCCTGATGTTTGATCTCGATGTTGAGGAGTGCATCGTTGGTGGTGAGATACTCCAAAAGCTCCTCCAGGCGGGGAACAAAGATCTGATCCTTATACTTGTCGCCGAATACCTCGGGGCAATGGGCGGAATGGGCGCAAAGCTCCTCCCAGGTATGCTCGGAAACGGTAAAGTTAACGCCGCCCACACGCTTTAAGTCCTTATCGTGGCAGATAACGATCTCGCCGTCACGGGTGGTGCGGATATCGATCTCCAAGCCGTCGGCGCCTTCCTCCAAAGCCAGCTTGAAGGAGGGCATGGTGTTCTCGGGCAGACGGGTTCGACTGCCGCGGTGTCCGTAGATTTTATAACTCATCTTCTTGTACCTCCGGAATTTCATTGATATATTGATCCAACTCGTTGGGGTCGGGAACTTCGTTTTCGGGGACCGCTAAATGCTTGCCCTCCGGCATCCAGATCAGCGTCAGCGCCGCCAAAAGGCAATAGGTAAAGCCGTGAACGGCAAAGATCAGCGCTTGCAGTGAAAAGCCACCGGCCAAGGGCGCCAAAAAGGAGGTACACCCAAAGAGTACTAATAAGCAGCTTGCGGTGGTCAGCCTCCCCCGGGCGCAATCCGCCCCGTTCAGTACCTTGATCAGTACCAGGGCGAAATAGGTCGCGGCACACAGCCCCAAAAGTCCCAGGCTGTAGGTGCTGACCTGGATATATTTATAGGTGTTTTTAAAATAGTCTACGATGAGCGCACCCAACTGCAATAAGGGCATCAGCTCCATCATCGGTAAAAACGCCCCGGTCAGTCCCATAGTCAGCCAGGCGATGCCGCCGGCCAGGCAAAGGCAGGGGGTAAGCGAGAGTCCCGCCTCCATCAGCCGAAGACCGCCGTCGGCAAACGAGATCGCCGCCAAAAGGATGAATAAGACCCGGGTGGGGGTGCTGGTGCAAAAGCTTCTGAAAAAGATGGCCTGCCCGCGCTTTTGGGTCGCGCCGCAAACAATGCTCCAGACTGCGCCCACCGCTAAAAGCCCCACCAACAGCCATGCCAAAAGGCTTGAAAGCAGCCCTTCGGTGTAAAAGCCCCGGGGATCAATGGTCCACGTATGCTGCAGGATGCGGATGACGCCGGCCAAAAAACCGATCGCCGCCGCTCCCAAAAAACAATGCTTGGTCTTCAAGATAAGATGCTCCTTTATATAATTATACAGTGTATATTATATATTTATTTGGCAGAAAAGTAAATAGGGACGGCAGATTTTTATTGCAATCCCGCAGAAAATATGTTAAGATAACATGAGAATAAAATTGCGAGGGAATAGCATGATCATTATTGAAGATTACAAGCAGAAATTCAATGACTTTAAAAAAGACCTGGAAACCCTGGAGCGGGCGCTGAAGATCGCCGACCTGCGGGTCAAGATCGAAGAGGACGAAGCCCTTACCGCCGCCCCCGGCTTTTGGGATGATATCGCCAACTCCCAAAAGGTGCTGCAGGTCATTAAGAACAATAAAAAGACGGTAGAAAACTTCGAAAAGCTGGTGTCTGCCCACGAGGATCTGGACGCTCTTTTGGAGATGGCCGAGATGGATCCCGACGAAATGGAAGAAGAGGTCGTCAGCGAGTTTGCCGACTACGAAAAGAAGCTGGAGGCCGCCAACCTGCAGACCCTTCTGAGCGGGGAATACGATCAGAATAACGTCATTCTGACCTTCCACGCCGGTGCCGGCGGCACCGAAGCTCAGGACTGGGTGGAGATGCTGTACAGAATGTATCTGCGGTTCGCCCAGCGGCACGATTATAAGGTTACCGTCCTGGATTACCTGGACGGCGACGAAGCCGGCATTAAGAGCGCCTCCATTTTGGTGGAGGGCCAGTATGCTTACGGCTACCTCAAGAGTGAAATGGGCGTTCACCGCCTGGTTCGTGTTTCTCCCTTTGATGCTTCCGGCCGTCGTCAGACCTCCTTCGCCTCCGTCGAAGTCATGCCCGAGATCGACGATAGCGTAGAGGTGGAGATCCGTCCCGAGGATATCAAGATGGAGGTGTTCCGCTCCAGCGGCGCAGGCGGTCAGAAGGTCAATAAGACCAGCTCCGCCGTCCGTCTGATCCACCTGCCCACCGGTATCGTGGTCTCCTGCCAGAACGAGCGTAGCCAGTTCCAGAACCGCGATATGTGTATGAAGATGCTCAAATCCAAGCTCATCGAGATCAAGGAGCGTGAAAACCTTGAAAAGATCGAGGATATCAAGGGCGACCAGATGAGCAACGGCTGGGGCAGCCAGATCCGCTCCTATGTGTTTATGCCCTATACCTTGGCGAAGGATCATCGCACCAACTTCGAG
>CAYLIT010000227.1:0-2872 GCA_964383835.1 uncultured Eubacteriales bacterium | reverse complement strand
TTGGCTTTGACCAGCGTCACTTAGCCCTGATCCACTTCCGGCGCTTCGTCCATCAGTCCGAAGATCCGCTCGGCGGCAGAAAGTGCCGATTGCAGCTCGTTGAAGATGTTGGCGATCTCCTGAATGGGGCCCGAAAATCGGCGGCTGTACAGCACGTAGCTGGAAATATTACCGATGGAGATGGCGGCACCGCCGGTGGAGATATAGAGATAGGCTCCCACCACCGAGATCAGCGCCAGCGAGAGATTGTTGATCAGGTTCATGGAAGGACCCATGGTGGCACCGTAGTATTCCGCCTTGTAGTAGGCCTCCACCACCGTTTCGTCCTCGGCGTCAAGATCCCGCAATACGTTTACTTCCTGATTGTAGGACTTCAAAGTCTTCTGCGCCGAGATCTTTTCTTCCACAAAATCGTTCAGCTCGCCCAGCTTTTGGCTCCGTCTGCGGAACAGCGGGCGGGTGTGCTTGGTAATAAAACGGGTCATCAACAGCGAAAGGGGAATGGTGATGACGGTGATGATCAGCAGAAAGGGGCTGATCCGCGCCATCATATAGAAGGAGCCTACCAGCGTAATGGCACCCGTAAAGATGTGCACCACGTCCGAGGCAAGGGACTCGCTGATGTTATCGGCATCGTAGCTGATGCGGCTCAAGATATCTCCGGGGGGATGGCTGTCGTAAAACCCCACGGGTAGCAACGAAAGCCGTTCAAACAGATCCTGCCGCAGGCGGAAGGTGACGTTTCTTGCAATGTGGATCATCACGATCTGCAAAAGATACGACATTCCGGCCGAAATGACGTAGAAGATGGCCATCAGCCCCGCATAATGCAGAACCGCATCGAAGTCCACCTTACCCTTACCGCCGGTGGCGGCGTCAATGGCCCGGCCGGAAAGCTCCGGTGCCAGCAGAGCCAGAATGTTGGCGGTGACAGCCAAAAAGATGGCCAGAATCAAAAACCACTTGAATTTCCAAAGATAGCCCATAAGGCGCAAAAGGGCGGATCTTCTTGCTGTTTTCTTGCTCATACTGCCACCTCCTCGCCGGTCTGCAGAGTGTAGATCTCCCGGTAAAGGGGGCATTGCGCCAACAGCTCTTCATGGGTTCCAAGCCCCATGGGAACGCCGTCCTCCAAAACAAGGATCTGATCGCAATGGCGTACCGAGCTGACCCGCTGGGCAATGATGATGGAGGTGGTGTCGGCATACCGCTCCTGCAGAGTCTTTCTCAACGCCGCGTCGGTCTTGAAGTCCAGAGCGCTGGAGGAATCGTCTAAAATCAAAAACTCCGGCTTCCCTGCCAGGGCACGGGCGATGAGCAACCGTTGCTTCTGCCCGCCCGAAAGGTTGGAGGCTTTGGGCTCAATGAGGGCAGAAGGCCCGCCCTTTTCCTCCACGAATTGTTCAGCCTGGGCATCCCGCAGTGCCTCGCGTAGCTGCTCTTCGGTCAGTTCCCGCCCGATGCGGATATTCTCGCCGATGGTATCCCGGAACAACTGATCGTTCTGAAAGACCACCCCAAAGCTCCCACGGATCTCGGCGGGGGTCATGCTGCGAAGATCCCGCCCGTTCAGCAGGATCCGTCCCTCATCCGGGTCGTAGAAGCGCATCAAAAGGGAAGCAAGGGTGCTTTTTCCCGCTCCGGTAGGCCCTAAAATACCAAGACTTTCGCCTTTTTTAAGTGCAAAGGAAATATGCGCCAGATTGGGGTGTTTTTTATGATAAGAGAAGGTGACGTCCTCAAAGCAGATGGCGGCATTGGTTTCCTCCGGCTCATGATCTTCGATCAAAAGATCGGTGGGCAGATCCAAGATCTCCTGGATCCGCCGTGCCGAGGCAATGGAACGTGAAAACATGGCAATGACACGGGTGATGGTCATTACTGCATTCAAAATGATGGTGAAATATGAAAGAAAGGCAGTGATGGTACCCACACCGATCCCGCCGATATCTACCCGCCAGGCACCGGCCACGACCACCAATACAAGACCCATATTTAAAATAAGGTTCATGACCGGGGAATTGACCGCCATGGTACGGTTAGCGCGGCTTTCGGCCTTGTAAACGCCCCGATTGACTTCAAAAAACCGCTTTTTTTCATCCTCAGTCTTGGAAAGGGCTTTGATGACCCGCACGCCGCTGACGTTTTCACGCACGGTGCGTACCAGCTCGTCGTTGCGCTCCTGCAAGGCCGCAAAAAGCGGAACGGTGCGCTTGGAAAGAGCAAAGACGGTCACACCCATAATGGGGAGCATGGCGGTGAGGATCCCTGCCAGCACCGGATCCAACGTCCAGGTCACCACGATACCGCCCACCACCAGAATGGGTGCCCGCACGCCGATCCGTTGCATCATGCCGATCATGCGGTGCAGATTGTAGGTATCGGTAGTCATGCGGGAGATGAGGGAGGGGATGGTGGCGGTATCCACCTGCCGGTTAGAAAGGGCAAAGATCTTTTCAAAAAGATCGTGGCGGATGTCAAACACCGCCTTGCGGGCCACCATCGAAGCGTTGCGGTTGGCAAAGATATTACCCACCCAGGCAAAGGCGGCGCAAAGCAGCATCAGCGCGCCCCACCGGAGTATCGGGGTCATCGCCTTGGTGGGGATGACGTTATCGATGATGTGGGCCAGGATGTAGGGGAGCACCAGATCCATACAGGTGCCGAAGAATTTGATGATGAACCCTACCACCATCTGTCGAAGATGGGGCTTGATGTACTTCAATATCAGTCGCATAATAAATCCTCGTTTACAAAACTACTTTTATTATACAATAAAAAAACCATCATCGTCAATAAAAAAGAGCCCCCTGAAACGGCAATGTCATTAAGTTAAGAATGACAAAAGAAGAGTAAAAATAAAATAGACACA
>CAYLIT010000226.1:0-2873 GCA_964383835.1 uncultured Eubacteriales bacterium | reverse complement strand
AGCGGATCTCAACGACCACTTTCTTCGGCATTTTAAAGGATGCGGATTTGACGATGGAACGGATGGCCTTGGCGATCTTGCCGTGCTTGCCGATCACACGACCCATATCGTCTGCCGCTACGTGCAATTCATAAACGATTGCATCTTCGGTCTCGGACTCGGTCACAGTGACTGCTTCCGGCTCCTCAACCAACGATTGCGCCAGGTAAATGATGAGTTCTTTCATGATACGTCCTCTCGATTAGAGAATTTCCTGCTTCTTCAGCAGAGCCTTAACGGTATCGGTGGGCTGAGCGCCGTTCTTGATCCAAGCCTTAGCCTTCTCGCCGTCGATCACAACGGTAGCGGGCTCGGTGCAAGGATTATAGGTGCCGATCTCCTCAATAAATCTGCCATCGCGGGGATAGCGGGAATCAGCAACAACGATCCGATAGGTGGGGGCCTTCTTGGCTCCGAGTCTTCTTAATCTGATTTTAACTGCCATGCTACATTCACTCCTTTCAAAATTCTCTTATTAAAAACCAAAACCCCGGCGTTTACCTTTTTTGGATTTCAGTTGTTTAACCATTTTTTGCATCTGATCAAACTGCTTGAGCAGCCGGTTGACCATTTCTACAGTAGTGCCGCTTCCTGCGGCGATTCTTCTGCGGCGGGAGGCGTTCATCAGGGAAGGATCCTCACGCTCGGCGGGGGTCATAGAGAGGATGATCGCTTCGGTGCGGGCGATCTGCTTTTCATCGATCTTGACATCCTTCAGCTGCGCTGCATTCATGCCGGGCATCATGCCAAGCAGATTGTCCAGCGGCCCCATTTTTTTGATCTGACGCATCTGATCCAAAAAGTCCTGCAAGGTGAATTTGTTCTTGCGAAGCTTTTCTTCCAGCGCCAGCGCCTCTTTTTCATCATAGGCTTCCTGGGCCTTATCGATGAGGGAGAGGACGTCGCCCATTCCGAGGATCCGGGATGCCATCCGATCGGGATGGAAGGGCTCTATATCGGTGAGCTTTTCGCCCACGCCGGCAAACTTGATGGGCTTGCCGGTGATATATTTAACGGAAAGGGCAGCACCACCGCGGGTATCGCCATCCAGCTTGGTGAGGACAACGCCATCGATATCCAAAAGGTTATTGAAGCTTTCGGCTACGTTGACAGCATCCTGACCGGTCATGGCGTCTACGACCAACAGGATCTCCTGCGGATTGACGGCGGATTTGATGTTGGAAAGTTCATCCATCAAAGCATCATCGATATGCAGGCGACCGGCGGTATCCAGGATCACCAGATCGTTGCCGTGTTTCTTTGCGTGGGCAACCGCTTCCTTTGCGATCTTAACAGGGTTCATTTCGCCATCAATCTTAAAGACGGGAACCTCAACACCATGGCCGACGATCTCCAGCTGGGTGATGGCGGCGGGACGATAAACGTCACAGGCAACCAAGAGGGGGCGGCGGCCCTTCTTTTTGAAGTGACCGGCAAGCTTACCGCTTTGGGTGGTTTTGCCGGTGCCCTGTAAACCGACCATCATAATGATAGTGGGGGGATTGGAAGCCATTTTTATGGTGGAAGCTTCGGAACCCATGAGAGCGGTCAGCTCTTCGTTGACGATCTTGACGACCTGCTGGGCAGGGGTCAAGCTTTCAAGTACGTCGCTGCCGACACACCGTTCCGATACTTTGCCGATGAACTCTTTGACGACCTTGAAGTTAACGTCCGCCTCCAAAAGGGCCAGCTTGATCTCGCGCATAGCGACCTTAACGTCGGCCTCGGTCAGGTGACCGTGCTGGCGGAGGTTTTTGAATGCGCGGGCAAGTTTTTCGCTTAATCCTTCAAATGCCATTGATTACTCCTGTTCTTCAAAGCTACCGGCGATCGCAATGATCTCTTCGGCAAACTGATTGATCTCGGGAGTCTTATTGTGCCGATTGTTGAAATCGCGGATATTCATTGCAAGGTTGGTGATCTGCTCCATCTGATCTTCCAGCCCGGCGTAGCGCTTGAAAAAGCCGAGGCTTGCTTCGGTTTCGGTCAGAAACTGCTCGCCGCGCTTGATGTTATCGCGCACGCCCTGGCGGGTAATGTTCATGTGCTGGGCGATCTCGGAAAGGGAGAGATCTTCGTTATAATATAATTCCAAGGCGTCCCTCATCTTGGGGGCCAGGATATTGCCGTAAAAATCGATGAGCAGGGAAAAATGCAGGTCTTTCACTGTGTTTTTTTACTCCTTTCAGTCGATGTAAAGAAAATTACTTTACACATTATAACGGATAAATACGTATTTGTCAAGAGAAAAACAACAAAATCTTGTGAAATTCGTATTTTTATTTCTATATATTCTTGATATGTTAAAATATTGTGGTATAGTTTTTGGGTATAGCGATGTCGAAAAATCCCGCTTTTTCGGCTGTGTACAGAGAGAAGGGCAGATGGTGAGAGTCTTTTACAGAAGGATTGGCGGCGGCTGTTTTTTCGAGCAATACCGTAGGTTGGCGATAACAACAACGAATGAGTGGCACTTTCGGTGCAATCAGGGTGGTACCGCGGAATTTTCCGTCCCTGTTTGGTTCTGAAGGTGCTTTTATATTTTTTGGAGGAGAAGACGTTTTTATGAAGTACATGGGTTTGAATGAGATCAGAGAAAAGTATCTTTCTTTTTTTGAGTCCAAGGGTCATTTGCGGCTCAACAGTTTTTCTTTGGTGCCGAACAACGATAAGTCGCTGTTGCTGATCAACTCCGGCATGGCACCGATGAAGAAGTATTTTACCGGTGAGGTAACTCCCCCCCGTAATCGTGTGACTACTTGTCAAAAATGTATCCGTACCCCGGATCTGGAGCGGGTGGGCCATACTGCCCGTCACGGCACTTATTTTGAGAT
>CAYLIT010000225.1:0-2921 GCA_964383835.1 uncultured Eubacteriales bacterium | reverse complement strand
ATGCGAAATAGGTGTACTTGTTTCTTGCCTGGCTCTCGCCTGCAAAAGCGGTCCACAAATTCTGTTCGGTCTTAGATCCTTTCAGTTCCATGGTTGTTCTCCTTTATAATAAAATTTTATTTTGACAATCGTTACAGAGATAGTGGATGCCCAGCTCGTATTCCCGGACCGGGAAGCCCAGCCGCTCCTCCATCTCTTCCAAAAGACCCTCGGAGGGGTGATCGCAAACGCCGCCGCAGCCATCGCAGATCAGGTGGATATGCGGGATATGGCTTTTATCATACCGATCGGTACGATCGCGGAAGGTGATCTTTTTGATCTCGCCCTCCTCGGACAGGCGGATGAGGTTGTTATAGACCGTTGCCAGGGCGATGCCCGGCATCTCGGCTTTTGCCCGCCTATAGATCTCGTCTGCCGTCAGGTGCCCGCCGGACTCCCGGATCAGACGCAGGATCAGTGCCCTTTGCTTGGTCATTCCCTCACCCCCATTTTTAGAATTGTTCTAAATTCTGTCTATAGTATAGCAGAGGAATCTTGATTTGTCAATAGGTTTTTAGAATAATTCTAAAAAATCTCAAAACTTGTAGACTTGAATAAATATTTTTAATTTATGTATTGACATTTCTATTTCGTCGTGTTATTATGAGTTCAACAAACAAGTTACGTAATTAAAAAATGCTAAGGAGGATTTAAAATGTTACGTTTTTTAGCCGGTTTTGTGTTTGGTTTTATCCGAAGATTGTTATTTGAAACAAAATGGTGAGGGAGAAAAGAATAGAATGAATAAATTACTGTCTAACTGCCCGATCTGCAACGGAAAGTTAAAAATCACCACTCTGCAATGCAGTGATTGCGGTATGGAATTAAAAAATGAATTCCATACCAGTCCTTTTGAACGGCTGGGTCAAGAGCAATATGACTTTTTGATCACCTTTCTTTCCTGCCAGGGAAATTTAAAGGCCTTACAGGAAGAGATGGGAATTTCGTATCCCTTTGCAAAAAAGAAGTTGAACGATCTGTTGATGGCCTTGGAGATCGGTAATTTAAAAATTAAAATAGAAGAAAAAGAAAATACGGAATGGAAAATTGATACCATGAGCAAAAAAGCTTCTGACATTATTAAAAATAAACTGTTTGAGCAGGGTGGCTCTGTTACCATTCCGCTTGTTCAAAAGAATTGCCGTGTGTTTGGCAACGACAAGGAGTTTGGGTCGGATTCGTTGGGAGACGTCACCTTCCCCTACGAAATCTTTGATCTGATCACCGATCATCTTTTGGCCAACGGCGGTAAAGCCAACAAAGGGTACGGCCGCAACGCCCGTATCGGTGATGAAAAATGTGAGTTGGATACCCTTGCCGCTCTGATCGGTATGAAGCATTTCCATCGGAATATCGGAGAATATACCTTTGACCCGGTATTTGTTCTGGCCGCTATGATGGATTGGGCCGGGATCGCCCACAACAAGCGTGGATACGTGGAGCTGACTGCAGGTTACAAATTGTTGCTGGAAGAGAACTGATTTTTACATTATATAATATAACCGCCCCGATAAGTAAAATTCGTCGGGGCGGTTACTATTTTTTATTCAAACAGGCTCTTACCGGTCATCTCAGCAGGAACGGGCAGATCCAACCACTCCAGCATGGTGGGAGCGATATCACAGAGCTTGCCGCCCTCACGGAGCTTGCAATCGTAATTATAAACGATAAAGGGAACGGGGTTGGTGGTATGAGCGGTGAAGGGGGAACCGTCCACGTCTACCATCCGATCGGCATTGCCGTGGTCGGCGGTCATAAACATAGCGCCATCCATCTTCTTAACGGCATCTACCACACGGCCAACGCAGGTATCGACCGTTTCAACAGCCTTGACGGCGGCCTCGAATACGCCGGTATGACCCACCATATCGCAGTTGGCAAAGTTGAGGATAATGACGTCATATTTGCCGCTTTCGATATGCTCAACCACCTTATCGCAGACCTCGGGAGCGCTCATTTCAGGCTGAAGATCGTAGGTGGCTACCTTGGGGGATGCGATCAGCTCACGGTCCTCACCTTCGGAAACGGTTTCAACACCGCCGTTGAAGAAGAAGGTTACGTGGGCATATTTTTCAGTCTCGGCAATGCGAAGCTGGGTCTTGCCGCAGGCGGCAAGGTAAGCGCCCAGGGTGTTATCCAAAGACTGGGGCTTGAAGGCCACGTGCACGTTCGGCATAGAAGCATCGTACTGGGTCATGCAGACATAGTACAGGGGGAAGCAGCCGTTTTTGCGCTCGAAGCCGTTGAACTCGGGATCCACCAAAGTACGGGTGATCTCACGGGCACGGTCTGGACGGAAGTTGAAGAACACCACGCTATCGTTTGCGCTGATAGCGGCACCCTCGGTGCAGACGGTGGGAACTACAAATTCGTCGGTCACGTTCTTGCCCTCGGCATCCACGGTTTCGTAAGAAGCCTTGATGGCGGCAACGGGATCGGCATTCTTGATCCCCTCGCCGTAGCACAGAGCGGCATAGGCCTTCTCTACACGCTCCCAGCGGTTATCACGATCCATGACGTAGTAACGACCCATGACGGTGGCGATCTCGCCTACGCCGATCTCTTTGCATTTTTCAACGCACTCGGCCACGAAATCTGCACCGCTGGCAGGGGGAACGTCACGACCGTCCAGGAAGCAATGAACGTAGACCTTGGTGAGGCCGTTTTTCTTGGCCATCTCCAACAGTGCCCACAGATGGCTGTTATGGGAATGAACACCGCCGTCGCTCATCAAGCCCATCAGGTGCAGGGCGGTGCCCTTTTCCTTGGCGTTGTTCATGGCACCCATCAGCGCTTCATTTTCAAAGAAATCGCCGTCCAGGGTGCTCTTGGTGATGCGGGTCAGCTCCTGATACACCACGCGGCCTGCGCCGATATTGGTG
>CAYLIT010000224.1:0-2926 GCA_964383835.1 uncultured Eubacteriales bacterium | reverse complement strand
GACTATTTTTTGATATAATTCATCTAAATGTACCGTTGGAGGGTTTTATGAAAAAGAAAACCATTGTTTTTATCAGTTTTGCGATCGTTTTGGTGCTGATCGCGGCTGCGCTGATCATTTTGATCCCAAAAGTTAAAAGCTATTTGCCGTATTATTACGATAAAAACGGCAAAAATCAGGAGGACAAGCCGTATACCCTTACCATCGATAAAAGCGATTTTGAAAATGAGGTTGCGGCCCGATTGGCTGAAGACGGTGTGATCTGCTCATCCGTTCGTTTTCTGAATTACATCAAATCCAATTATCCTGACTTCGTTTGGTATAACGGCATCTATCTTTTAAACGCCAATATGTCCTATAAAGAACTTTGTGAAGCCTTGATGGAACCCGATGTGAAGCTTGATTACGTAAAGTTCGTGGTTCCCGAGGGCAAAACCGTACGTGAGATCGCAGACATCGTGGGGCAGAGTGGACTGTGCACGGCGGAAGAGTTTTTAGAGGCGGCCGATAGCTACGATTATGATTATTCCTTTATTGAGGAACTGAAAAACAGAGATCAAAGCGTAATCGGCTATAAACTGGAGGGGTATCTGTTTCCGGCAACATATGAGTTTCGCGCCGATACGGTCACTCCCCAAAAGATCGTCGATAAAATGCTTAGGACTTTTTCCGAATATGTGACCAATGAAATGATCCAAAATGCCAATAAAATGGGGCTCACTGTCAATGAGTTTGTATCTTTGGCGGCAGTCATTCAGGATGAAGCATTCGGCGAAGAGTCCATGAGCGGTGTTTCTTCTGTATTTTGGAATCGCTTGAATTCTACCGAGTTGCGGATGCTGCAGTCCGATCCCACCATGTTTTATGCCGATGATCTCCAAGATCTTCCGCATTATTCTTCTGCAATGAAAAAGGCGTATAGTACATATAGCTGTATCGGCTTACCGGTTGGCCCCACCAATTGTCCCGGTGTTGATGCATTGAACGCCGTTTTAAATCCGGCAGACACGGACTATTATTACTTTGTGACCGATAAGAATGGAAAGTTTTATTTTAACAGTACTCTTGCTGATCATAATAAAACGATTCGTTCACTTAAAAATCAAGGGCTCTGGGCTTGATCTATGGTTCATGTTATTCAACAATCTTGTCTCGAAAAAATCAGAGCAGATGCAAAAGAATTTAAGCCGGAATACGAAAGAGCAAGTGCTTTGGTAGGCGAGAAATTTGCGTATCAGGTGGTTTTGTACAGTGATGATCCTGTCGGCGAAACCGTAAAGGTCGAGTTGAAGGGCCATGGTTATAACACTATTTATCAGGTTAAACAAGTGCCTGTGAATTGGCCTCACTATGTCGATGACGGTAATGCCCGTTATCTTACGGACGAACCTACACTTTTACCGGATGCCTTGATTGAGTTGAGCTTAACGCCGACTCTAAAAATTACCAATCAACTCACAGTTCTTTGGATGGACCTTCATCCAACGCTTCCCGGTGATCACCATCTTGATCTGCATTTGAATGGCGAATTTTATTCCCGTTTTGTGTTGACGGTTTTGCCGCATGAGATGGCGGAAAAACCATTCACAAACTGTCAGTACATTGATCCGTGCAGTATTGCGAAATTTTACGGTATTCCGATGTTCAGCAGTGAGCATTGGAATATGCTTGGTAAATATTTCGAAATCGCTGCCAAACATGGTGTGACACACGTTCTGACACCACTGTATACGCCGTTATATGGCGATTTTCCGATGGGCGGGGAAGCGGTTCAGCTTTTCAGTATAATGCTGGTGAATCGCGAATATCGGTTCAACTTCGATCTTTTGGACAGTTGGATCGCCATTGCAAAGAAAAATGGGATCAAAAACTTCACTTTCCCTCCCATTATCCCATCATTAAAGACGCTGAAATGTCCAAAGTTGAAAATGATGGCCGATTTTCGCGAATGTGATGTATTTGATGATGAAACAGATGTTCTTTCTTTGGAATTCCATCGATTTATCAGAAAATTTTTGCTTGATTTGATCAACCATTTAAAGGAAATCGGCGTTTACGAACAAGTGGTCATGCAGTTTTCATACGCGCCTTCCGCAGAAGACCGCGACAATTATTTGGAGTGTCGCAAGCACTTTAAGTTGATTCCGTGGTCCAATCAACTTGCCGATGTGTTATCAACCACCGAGTTTCTTGATCTTGAAATTGGATGTATACCATTTTACTCTTCAGCACAGATTGAGCGTTATTCCAACTACAGAATAACACAGTATTTGTTTATGGATATTTTTGATCCAAAATCGATCATCAGTAATCTGATCGCTTCGCCGATGATTGATATCCGTAAATTCGGAACGCTTGCATTTCGTTACAATGTGACATCGTTGTTTAATTTATGGTTTAATAATTATTGTGATTCGCAAGGTAATAGAGCAGATGTCAATAGAGATACATCCAATGAAAACTCGTTACCGTCCGGCAATGGCTTTCTTGTTTATCCCGGACTCAAGGGTCCTGTTCCAACCGTACGTTTAAAGCAAATGTACTATACTTTTCAGGATAGGTACGCCTTTGAGAAACTGAGTCAAAGTATTCCCTACGAGAGGATCTATTCCCGCATTGACAATAAATATAAGTTATCGCTGGATGCACCTATCAGCGCAGAGAAGTATTGGAAATTTCGCGAAGAAATCTATTCGCTTTTTGAAAGGTGATTTAGCAAAGAGAGGTCGATTAAATGAAATTCGGTATCGTAAGACACCGAATTTCATAATTCTTTTAAAATCCACAAATGCCCATAAAACCCCATAGATACTTCGGGAAGGGTTTCAAGTCCGACAACTTCCATTTTGGGTAAAACAGCCTCACTAAATATTTTATATATCTAAAAAGCTAAGGCTTCCTTTTATTTTCGTTCAACTTGGGGTCT